>PLXP01000142.1:49763-60372 GCA_003151435.1 Acidobacteriaceae bacterium | reverse complement strand
GCCACCAGCAGCGCATTCACGGCCACCAGCACAAAACTGATGCCGTACACGCCTGTCCAGGGGGCAAGTTGATTCACGAGCGTGTTGTCCACCTGCGAATAGCCCAGTTGATCCCAGGGAACGCTGGTGATGCGGGACGCGGCCAGTTCCAGTGCGGCCCATATCAACGGCGCGGCGGCCAATGCCAGGCGAATGCTGCCCGTCGCGCGCCGCACCAGCATCACGGCCAGGCCGAAGACGCCAAAATACAGCCCCAACACCAGGCTGAAGCCCACGAGCAGCAGCGTCGGAGCCATGGGGGGCATTTCGCCGTACTGCGCCATGGTGTCGCGGACCCAGTAGCAATTGCCCATATACCAAAGGAAGCCACAGAGATACGCCAGCCAGAAGGCGCGCCGGACCGGGCGCGGGCTGCCTGCCGTCTCCGGCGACAGAATGGCCCACAGCAGCGGAACCATGCCGAACCACGCAAACACGCTGCGACCGGCGGGAAGCGGACCCGCGAGCGGAAACGGCAATTCCAGCAAGCCGGCGGAAAGACCCGCTGCTGCCCATAACTTCCATGCGTGGCGGTGCATACAGAGGCGAGTTTATCCCATGGGGCTGGCGTGGGGTGGCAGGCGGAGCACAACAATATCGCCTTTGCCGGCGCATAGGAATCGGAACTACTTTTCAAATCGGGGTTACAATCGGTCTATGCAATTTGCGATCCTGGCAATGCGGGTGCTCGAGGTCATGTTCTTTACTGGCCTGGTGGGGTCTTGCGTGGTGGTTGTGATCAGTTTTATTGAAGACGGCAAGGAACTTTTCGGAGGAGACTAAAACGATTTAGGAAAAGACTTGGTCCAAGTCCCTTTATTTCATTGACTCCCCGGCAATTCAGAAATAGACTCAGCGCAGGGCGAACCTAGAATTCGACCTCAGGATTGTAAGCGGCCGGCCCTCGCACCGGCACTTTCGTGATGGCATCTTCTCGAACGACCGTAGCCCCACCTTCCAACCGCGTGCGGCTTATCGTGGCGTCCTCAGTGATGCTCACGTTCATCTCCTTTTGGCGTGCGGCAGCCATCGTTCTCAACGATCTCGGTTCCTCGGCCTTCTATGCCGGGGGCATCGCCGAGCAGATGGTGGGCGACGCGGCGCCGTGGTTCATCCTCGGCATCATGCTGTTCAGCTTTGCGGTGCGCGCGGTCTACGTCGAAAGTTGTTCGATGTTTACCCGCGGCGGCGTCTACCGCGTGGTGAAGGAGGCCCTGGGCGGCACCTTCGCCAAAGTCAGCGTCTCGGCGCTGATGTTCGATTACATTCTTACCGGGCCGATCTCAGGCGTATCCGCCGGCCAATATATTACAGGTTTGATGAACGAGCTGTTGACGGTTGCAAACACTAGCCACTGGCTCCCTCCGGCTCTGATCGACGCGCACAACCACCCCTTCCAGTTCGATATGAATCACACTGCCGCTGTGTTCGCGGCCGCGGTGACCATTTATTACTGGTGGCAAAACATCAAGGGCATCGAGGAGTCCAGCGACAAGGCTCTGCGTGTCATGCAGATCACCACGGTGATGGTGGTGATTCTGCTCGCGTGGGGCTGTTACTCGGTATTCGCGCGCGGGGCTCAACTGCCTCCGTCGCCCATACCCTCCCATCTCAAGTTCAGCAACGATGCTTTGGGCTTTCTGAAAGGAATGCCGGAACTGCTTCCCCTGATGGGCCTGTTCGGCATTCTGATGGCCTTCGGCCACTCGATTCTGGCTATGAGCGGCGAGGAGACGCTGGCCCAGGTCAACCGCGAGATCCAGCATCCCAAGCTGAAGAACCTGAAGCGAGCGGCGATTGTCATCGCCATCTACAGCCTGATCTTCACCGGCGGTGCCACGCTGCTGGCTTCCATGCTGATTCCCACATGGCAGATAACCCACATCTATCAGGACAACCTGATCGCCGGCCTGGCCATGTACATGGTAGGACCGATGTTCTGGCGCATCGCCTTCCGCATCTTCGTGGTCCTGGTCGGCTTCCTGATTCTCTCCGGCGCCATCAACACCTCGATGATCGGCTCGACCGGCGTGCTGATGCGGGTGGCCGAGGACGGCGTATTGACCGACTGGTTCCGCAAGCCGCATCACCGGTTCGGCACCAGCTATCGCATTGTGAACATGGTCTTCCTCTTGCAGATGATCACGATTATCGCCAGCCGGGGCAACGTGATCGTCCTGGGCGAGGCCTACGCCTTCGGCGTGATCTGGTCGTTCACGTTCAATAGCCTGGCCATGCTGGTGCTGCGCTGGAAGTTTCACGGCGAGCGTGGATGGAAAGTGCCTCCGAACCTTCGCATTGGAAAGGTCGAGATTCCTATAGGTCTGTTCTCGGTCTTTCTCGTGCTGCTCTCCACGGCGATTGTGAACCTGTTTACCAAGTCTGTTGCCACGGTAAGCGGCATCGCGTTTGCGGCAGCCTTTTTCGTCATCTTCACCATCTCCGAGCGCATTAATTTGCGGAGACACGCGCTGACCGCGCGGCAGATGAAGGATCACTTCCAACTGGAACATCAGGACACCATCAGCCGGGAGTCCGCCGCCATCCGTGCAGGCGGAGTGATGGTGACCATGCGCGACGCCGCCAATCCCTTCCCGCTGAAGTGGACCCTGGCACGCACAAGTACCGATGATCAGGATGTTGTGGTGCTCAGCGTGCGCATCATGGGCGTGGGCGGACCCGATTTTCTAAGCGCGGAGGAACAAAGCTTCAGCGAGCATGAACAGATGCTCTTTACGAAAGCAATCTCCGTCGCCGAAAGCTTTGGCAAAAAGGTTTCGCTGCTTGTGGTTCCAGCAGGAGACATCTTTGCCGCGCTGGCACAGGGCGCGAACTCACTTGAAGTGGATTCGGTTATCTCAGGTATATCCACCAAGATGACCGCCGAAGACCAGGCATTCCATCTTGGACAAGCCTGGGAGGCACTGCCCGAGCCCAAAAGGCAGTTCAACTTCTATGTCGTCGATCCAGGCGGGCTGGCGAAGGTCTTCTATATCGGACCGCACACACCCAATTTGAGCCCCGACGATGTGCAACTGGTCCATCGGCTGTGGCTGAACATGCGCCGCGATCCTTCCGTCTCCGACTTGCACCACAGCGACATCATCACTTATGCGCTAACTCGCCTGGCGGGCCAATACGCACGCGAGAAGACCGACATATTGCGCGATTTGCGCAACTGCAAAGCGGCGGACTCGTCCATGCTGCCACTCCGTTTTACCGGCCACGATCTCACCACCGTCCCTCCCACTTTGCCGGGCGCAGACTCATCCCACGACCAAAGCAAGCCGCAACTGCCCCGCTGACAAGCCGTCGGCATTGAGCACGCGAATGACTACTTCGCGTGCTGCATCCATCATGGGTTCGTGGCTTATCTTGCAGAACATTCTTTAACACTCTTTGATTGCGATGTAGCTGATGGAGGATATTTGCAGCAGCTTCCCGCTGTCACTGTCTGCCCTCACGGCCCCCGGAAACTCCAGGTACATGCACTCCAAATCCAACTTACCCAAGGTTATCCCTGGTTAAACTTTCGTGCTGGCGAATCTTTAGTATTGGTAACTTCGCGCGTTTTTTGTTTGTAATTGAATCAATGGATGCGTATTGTCTTTCACAGGATAGTGGCTGGCCCGGGCTCAGCTTTACCGTTGGACACCACGGGGATTGGACCACTGCAACAGCAAGACGAGGAGGAACCGTGGGAGTTTCAGAGATTCTGGCACAGATCGATCGTGAAATCGCTCAATTGCAGCGGGCACGTGCATTGCTCAGCGGCAGCACAGCAACACCTAAGAAAGCTGCTCCTGCAGCAGCACCCGCAGCCAAGAAGGCTGCCAAAAAGAAACGGAATCTAACCCCTGAAGGAAGAAAGCGCATCGCCGAGGCCGTAAAGCGGCGCTGGGCTGAGCAGAAGAAGACCGTACCTTCGAAGTAACCGATCGCGTAATCGGAAGAGGGGCTGGAAAACCAGTCCCTCTTCTCAGTCGACTTCAGGGATCTATAGGGCTAAACCTGAAACGTCTCGCCCGGCGACCACTGCACGACACGAACGCCGGCATCGACAAGTGTCGCCAATTCCCCCGGCGTACCTTTCAATGGCGGGAAGGTTCCGAAATGCAGCGGAAGTATCGTCTTCGCTCCCAGGAAGCGTGACGCCCATGCGGCCTCCTTCGGCCCCATCGTGAAGTGTCCGCCGATGGGCAGCAGCGCCACCTCGGGATGATAGAATTCACCAATTAACTTCATATCCCCAAATACTGCTGTATCTCCGGCATGATACAGAACCTGACTATCCGGGATAGTCAGAACATATCCCGCCGCAACACCCACATAGTGCGTGCCGTGCTTGTCTTGCGCACCGGAAGAGTGTTTGGCCTCGACCATGCTGGCGGCCACCTCTTCAAGCTGCACCGTGCCGCCAAGGTTCATCCCGATCGTCTTCTCTACTCCTTGTTTCGACACATAATCCGCCAACTCGTAGATAGCCACCACGGTGGAATCGTGTTTTTCAGCCACGGGCACGACGTCGGAAATATGATCGCCGTGACCGTGCGTCAGCAGGACGAAATGGATCTTTGAGGGGAGTTTAAAGTCTTTGGGATATCTCGGGTTATCCGCAATAAACGGGTCGATCAGGATGTTTGTGCCTTTCGCGGTCTGAATCAGTACGGTCGCATGACCCAGCCAGGTGATGCGCGCCCCTTGCGATGACTCCATGGTTCTCTCCTTTGTACGGTGGTTGTCGACGTGCCAGGCTTTGCTTTCAACCTCGACTGCCCGGCCGTTGAAAGTTGCTGTCCCTCAAGAAGCTCAACAAGCTGCGGAAAAACCAAATCCGGAGGGAGGCGGGGGTTTCAACCCCCGCATAATGCCAAAAGAGTCAATGCGGGCTTTACCCCGGAGGAATGCCTTTCGCCGATTGAACGCGAAAGCAGGCCTTTCTCCGCAGCATGTAATGCCCGTACCGGTCAGCGAAGGGGCTTTCCGCAGTTTCCAGGCGGCGATGATGACCCTCGTTTCAGCGCGTCATGATGACTTCGGAAACGCTGTCTTTGGCCAGGAACTGGCGGTGTCCCGACCAACCTGAAAAGAGCCGTTCGATGCTGCGGTTGGTAAACGCTCGCTGAATGGGAAATGCCTCAGCCAGTTGCACCTCCACGTCGTCTCCCGGAGTGAGGTGGAAGCGGCAGTGCACCGTCTCTTCCCCGTGGGTCCTGGTGTGAAAGAAAGCCAGAACGGAGCCGCCCGGGTTCATCGAGGCATGAAGATGGTTCACCACGGGCGCGACTAAAGCCTCGGGCAGATAGTCCAGCGCGGTCCACAACAGCACAATGTCGAACATGCGACCGGCAAAACTCAGCGAATTATCGAGAAAGCCCTGCGCGTCCCATACGGGATTGCCCTCTTCATCGGTGCCCGTCTGCCATTTTCCAGTGCAGGCATCGTGGACGAGATCGGCCATGAAGACACTATGCCCGAGGTTGGTGAGGTAGTTGATGTTCGTGGGCGATGTGTAACCGGTGTCGATGATGCGGAGGCCGGGTCCCTCTTCCAGCCGTTTGCGCACCGCGGACCAGCCCCCTGAGTGGCGGGCGACCTTCGGTCCTGAAAAGCCGGCAACGGGGGCCGGGGCGCCGCTGCCCTGTTTCTTGCCGAACCAACGCCTGATCAATCCAGAATTCCTTTGCAGCCTGGCAGAAGGCATCCTGCAAGGCCGAGATGAGGCAACGTTTTTAGTTGCCGCCGGTTGTGGAAGCGTGGGCGCCGTCAGGCACCCTTGTGGCCCCCTGAGTCAGGTCTACTTTACCGCGAAACAATGCGTTATCTTCAATCGCCAGCCGAAGGGCGCGGACATCGCCCTCCACAACACTGCCGGCGCGCAGTTCCACGCGGCCGGTGGCCACGATATTGCCCTTCAGGTTGCCCAGTATCAGCACATCCTTGGCCGACAGGTCCGCGACCACGTTGGCGTTCGGGCCGATGGTCAGGCGGTTTTCCGACAGTTGGACGGTTCCTTCCACATTTCCGTCAATGACCAGGTCTTCGCTGCCCTTGATTTCACCGCGAATCACAACCGTCTTGCCGAGCCGTGCAGGTGTATTCTCCACTGCCATGTTTAAGTCCTTCCGGGTTATTGTTTCTAGAATCTCGTGACCAGTGTAGCCGCTTTGCCCACCTGCGGGTCTGCACTATTTCGTAAAGGCTGCTCTATACCGGTTTAAGGGAAACGAATTGCTCAATTGGGAATGACCCTGCCCGCAATATACTCAACACGGCCTCCCCCATTCAATTTCCGCATCCGTCGCGAAGTCCGCACGTCTAACTAAGAAGGAAATCCAACTGGCTACACGAACGGCGAATGGACTCCAGACTGATACGAGTGCGCAATTTTTCGGGCCTCCTCCTGCTTTCACTCGCAATGCCGGCAGTTTCACACGGCCAAAGNNGCAGCGAACCCCGGAGCAGCGAACTTGTCCGGCGGGCGCTTGCCACGGAACTGAGCGCAGCCCGGGATTCCAGCCACCCCATGCGCTACAGACTGCGCAAATCGAGCCCCAGGCTCACCTCGACCAAGGAAATCATCGAAACCCGCGACGGAGCAGTGGCGCTGCTGGTGTCGATTGACGACAAGCCGCCGAGCCAGCTCGATGAGCAAAAGGAAAAGGCGCGCCTGGACGGGCTCCTGACAGACCCTGGCCGGCAGCGGCGCCGCAAGCAGAGCCAGGAAACCGACACGGGGCGCGCGTTGAAGGTGCTGCGAGCGCTGCCCAGGGCGTTTCTCTATCAATACGCCGGAACGGCCGCCAACGGCTCGGGGACTGCGGAACGATTCACCTTCACTCCCAATCCCGCGTTCAACCCTCCTGACCTTGAGACGCAGGTGCTCACAGCCCTCAGCGGCGAAATCTGGATCGATGCCGCCCATGAGCGAGTGGTGCGGCTGGAAGGCCGTCTGAAGCAGGACGTGGATTTCGGCTGGGGCATTCTGGGCCGCTTGAACAAGGGCGGATGGATCGTGATCGAGCAGGCCGAACTGAGCGGGGGACAGTGGCGCATTGTGCGCTTCAAGATGGTCATGACCGGCCGCGTCCTGTTCAAGACCCGGAGCTTTGACACCACCGAAGAGGAGACCCAGTTTGCACCCGTACCCGTGGGTTTGAGCTATCAGCAGGGCATTCAGATGTTGCGCACCGGCCAGGAACACGGGGCCTCCGGCGGACGGTAGCGACCGATGTGCAACACAAAGCGGCTCCGCCCGATGGGCGAAGCCGCTTTTTTCGTGCGCAGATCGCTTACTTGATCTTGATGAAGATCATGGCGAAGGTGAACAGGGTGAGGGACTCGATGAAGGCCAGGCCGAGAATCAGCAGAAGCTGAATGCTGGCCGTGGCGCCTGGGTTGCGGGCCACGGACTCGGTGGCGGAGGCGATCGCCTTGCCCTGGCCGAGGCCGCAAAGGCCGGCGGCAAGGGCAATACCGATGCCGATGCCGATGGGATTCAGGTTCATGACAGCGGAACCGCCATCGGCAAACGCCGGAACGGCAAAGCAAAGCAGCGACAGAACCATCAGAACATATTGCAGTTTACGCATGTTTCTCCAGCTTCCCTTAGATTGGCCGCCAGTGGGTGGTTGAGGCTCACCGAGCTGGCCCCCTCACGCTTGCGGCCTTCCGTTTGTCCGGAGCGGAAGCGCTCTCCGGCAGAATCCTTTTCCTCGCGATGCGCGAGGGTACGACGACGAAGTCTAGTGCTCGTGTGCAACCGCCTGGCCCAGGTAAATCATGGCCAGCAACGTGAAGACCAGTGCCTGAATCACCGAGACAAGGGTGTGCAGACCCAGGAAGACAGCCGGAATGGCAATCGGGATGAGCGAAAACGCCACCAGGGTCACCAGGTCGCCGGCAAACATATTGGCCCAGAGACGGATGGTGAGCGACATGATGCGGGCAAGGTTGGAGATGATCTCAATGGGGAAGAGCAGCCACGAGATCCACCAGATGGGCCCGGCATGGTGCTTGATGTACCCAATCACACCTTGTTCTCGAAGGCCGTAGAAGTTGAAGTAGACCCAGGTGGAAACTGCCAGGCCCAGCGGCACTACCGGCGACATGGTGGGCGCGGCGATACCGGGGACCAGCCCCAGCAGATTGCAGGTGAGGACGAAGAGGAAAATGCAGGTGACGAACGGCTGGAACCGCTCGTAGCCGTGGCCGATGATCTGGTCCGCCTGCCCACCGATCAGCTCATGGATGATTTCGGCGAATTGCTGCGGCGCTGCCGGCTTTTCAACGGACAGGCTCATCCGGACGATGGTAAAAAATGCGATAAAACCCAGGACAACCAGCAGTTCCACGCCAAACGTATCGTTGATGGGCGAAGCCGGATTGGCGGGATGAACGCCGATGGCGCCAAGGAGCGAGTCCACGGGGCCGGCAAATAGATGGTTCAGCAATCGAGTAATGGCCAATTCGTCCATGAGGGCAAAAACTCTTTCTGATTCCAGGGTCACGGTATGAAACCGCGAAAACAATGCTCGCCTGTCTCAGTCGCGCAACAGGCGCAGCGCCTCAAACATGAGGGTTGCGACCGCAAGACTCAGGCCGCAGACCAGCGCCATTGGCGATCCCTGGAAACACTTCAGGCTACCATAAATGACCGCCCCAAAGAAGAAGAGGCGGAGCAGAAAGAACCCGATGACCAGCACGGCGCCGCGCGGGGCCTTCTGCTTCCTCATGCGGGCGTTGATGATGCGGACGAGACGCAGCCATTCAAAGATGCTGGCGGCCGAAACCAGGGCGCCGGTCATGAACAGTGCACCGGTGCGCCAGCCTGACGCGACGGTCAGCACCAGCGCCACCACAAGCCCCAGAATCAGGGTGATGCGTATGGCTCGCTTGAGCAGGGCCTCGAGTGCTTCGCCGGTGAGGCCGGAAAGAAGATGGGCTTGTTCGGTCATGGTTTATTTTCTGAGGGTCCAGGCCCGGTTGCGGACTTGGTTGCGGACTTGGAGCCGGGCTTGGGCTTCCCTGCATCGATCACCAGGCGCACCACGTAAAACAGGCCCGCAAATCCGCCGAAGATGATCCCGGTCATGCCGATCCAGGATTGGTGCAGGACCTTGTCAAGCCATGCGCCGATGAGCCAGCCGACAAAGGCGGAAACCGGCAAGAGGACGGCGATTTGCGTCATCTTTTCGGCTTCTACCAGGCTGGAGAGCGCGCTGGGCTGCCTGGGGCGCGGCTTGGGGTCCGGGATGGGCGCGTTGAAGGGCATGATGGCTTCTCTCCAGCATACAGGCCCATCGGACGAGCGGGTATACTTCCCTTTTGGGCTTAAGCCGGTGAAGGGGAAGGAATAGCGTGTTCGATTCTGAATTTGAGCGCAGTCTTTTTGAGCTGCGCAAGGAAAAACTGGTCGAGATCGAGAAACTGGGACAGGCGGCCTATCCGAACCAGTTCCCTGCCTCGCATACCATCCCCGCCATTCGCGCCAAATGGAATGAGATGCAGGCGGAAGACCTTGAAGCCAATCGGGTAACGGTGGCTGTTGCGGGACGCATCATGGCCATCCGCGCCCAGGGCAAGGCCGGGTTCGCCACGCTGCAGCAGGGCGGCCAGCGGCTGCAGATCTACGTCCGCCTCGACGCCGTCAGCGAACAGGGATTCGCGCTCTACAAGCTGCTCGATCTGGGCGACCATATTGGCGTCTCGGGCTACCTGTTCCGCACCCGCACCGGCGAGTTGACCATCCACGTGGAGCGGCTGACGTTCCTCTCCAAGGCCATGCTCGCGCTGCCTGAGAAATTTCACGGACTGGCGGACGTGGAACTGCGCTATCGCCAGCGGTACGTTGACCTGTTCACGAATCTCGATGCCCGTGAAGTTTTCGTGAAGCGCGCCAAGGTGCTGCGGGCCATACGGCAGTTCTTTGACGACCGCGACTACCTCGAAGTGGAAACGCCGATGATGCAGCAGATCGCCGGCGGTGCCGCGGCGCGGCCCTTCAAGACGCACCACAACGCCCTCGATATGGACCTGTTTCTGCGCATNNCAACCGCAACTTCCGCAACGAAGGCATCAGCACCCAGCACAATCCCGAGTTCACGATGCTGGAGTTCTACCAGGCCTATGCGAACTATCACGACCTGATGACCCTGACCGAGGAGTTGATCGGGTTTGTGGCGCGAGAGGTGAACGGGACAACCAAAGCCGAGTTCGGCGGCCACACCATCGATCTGGGCAAGTGGCAGCGTCTGACGATGCGCGAAGCCATCCGCGAATTCTGGCCGGAAGAGGCCGGCGCCAAGCCGGCAATGATCGCCTTTGATTCGGCCCAGGTGTTGCAGGCCAGGCTGCACGCGGCGGTCAGTTCGCTGGAGAAGATTGCGGGCGAAACGGCGCAACTCAATGCGGAACGGATCGCAGAGTTGAAGACGATTCGTGAGGCCGTGGCGGCGGTTTACTGCGATTCCGTCAAGGGTGCGCCGGTGGGCAAGACGGTCTATAACCTCTTCGAAGCCGTGGTGGAGCCTTTTCTGATCCAGCCGACCATCATCTACGACTATCCGAC
>PLXP01000142.1:0-49745 GCA_003151435.1 Acidobacteriaceae bacterium | reverse complement strand
GGCGAGGGCATCGGCATCGATCGCCTTGTCATGCTGCTGACCGGATCGAAGTCGATTCGCGACGTGATTCTGTTTCCGTTGATGAGAAAAGAACAGGGACCAGGGAATAGGGAACAGGGAACAGGGGGACCATCGCAACAATGAGCGACATGATCGCAATCAAGAAGGTCGTTCTGAAACAACGACATCTGCGCCCTGGCCGCACAAAACATTTTCTTTGTGACAGCCAAGGAAAAAGTGAGTTCGCGCCCTTCACCTCTCTCGAAATCGCGCAATATCCCGGAGACTCGGGTTTTTACCTTTTGCACCTTTGCGAGAACGGCAAAGGCACGGATACTTACCACGCGACTCTGAATGATGCCCTCCATCAGGCCGAATTCGAGTTTGAAGTACGCGCTGAGGAATGGGACGAAACACAGAAACTCACTTGATGCCGCGCTGAATCCATCTGATTGTGATGCAATCTGTTCCCTATTCCCTATTCCCTATTCCCTGTTCCCTGCTTCCAGGAGCTGTTCTTTTGAACATTCTTTTTGTCGGCGACATCTTTGGCAGTGCGGGGCGCAGGATTGTGCGCGAGCATATCGGCCACATCCGCGAGGCCAACGCCGTGGACCTGGTCGTGATCAACGCCGAAAATGCCGCGGGGGGCTTTGGGGTCACGCCGCAGATTGCCGAGGACCTGTTCGACTGGGGCGCGGATGTGCTCACCACCGGCAACCACGTGTGGGACAAGCGCGAGTTGTTGGAATATCTCAACTCGGTCCCCGCCGACTCGCAAGACCGTCCGCGGCGCGTATTGCGGCCCGCCAATCTGCTGCCTGGGCTGCCCGGCTACGGCGTCTTCGAGGGCATCACGGAGGGCGGCGTTTCCTATGCGGTGATCGACCTGATGGGCCGCGTGTTCATGAACGGCACCAATGACCCCTTCCACACCGCCAACGATCTACTCAAGGGCATCGCCGCCAAGGTCATCGTGGTGGACTTCCACGCCGAGGCAACCAGCGAGAAGGTGGCGATGGGGTGGCATCTGGATGGACGGGTGACTGCGGTGCTGGGTACACACACGCACATCCCCACGGCCGATGAGCGCATCTTGCCCGCAGGAACGGCGTATCAGACCGACGTGGGGATGAGCGGCCCCTACGACAGCGTGATCGGCGTTGAAAAAGAGATGGTGCTGCACAGGTTTCTGACCGGCATGCCGGGTAAGTTCGAGGCCGCCAGGGGCAACCCCAAAATGTGCGCCACACTGGTCGTCTGCGATCCCGCGACGGGGCGCGCGTCCTCCATCCAGCGCATCATGTTAGGGGAGTAATTTCCGGACTCGCCTATGGAACGCGGTGGCTCTCGACTGCCGCATTGGACTGGGGAACAAGCCGGACTCTTTCCGGCGTTGAATCCGGCTTGATTGTTTTTTCACTCATCATGGATGGGGCCGAACGGGAAGCCTTGATCAACTTGCCTTTGCGGTCAAAGGTCATGGCCCACTGCCTGGGCCGCGGATCCATACTCATAAACCGGATGGTGGCGCCGCCGTTGCCTGAAATCTCAAGAACGGGCGCCATTCCCTCAGGGAACGACTGGCCTGCGGGATTCTGCGATCCAGAAGCCGTCTTGGAATCCGCTCCCGCCAAAGCCGCGTAGCACAAGCCGGTGGTAACCCAGTCGGGCGCCGCGTCGGCGTGTTCCTCGGCCCGAATGTGATTGAATGCCGAAATAGTCAGCGCATTGATGGGTGCGGGCGAAAACAGCGAATAACCTCGGCGAAGAATAGGGACGATCCGTATCCTGCCCTCGCCATTTTTCGGAATCGACGCCGAAAACATGCTCACATCGCCTGTCCCGTTGTTGCGTGAAAACCGCAGCAGAACATGATTGGGCAACGCTGGACACACCAGTTGCTGATAGGTCCAGGTGCCCTGATTGAACTCCAGTCCGTCGAACTTCGCCCGATCCTGAATCTCGCTCTCGGCGTTTGCGGCGAAATCCTGGTCCTGTTGTGTCATTTCGCCGGCGGTGCGGATCTTGATCGAGAACAGAGACTCAGGAGTGCGGGCATTGAGCGCGAACGGCACGGTAGCCAGGGGGCCTGGTGTCTGCGGCACCTGCCTGACGCGGTTTCCGTCGGGGTCGCGGTCGCTCTGGGTCTGGCCCGGAGCTTGCACCCATGCGGCGGTAGCAATCGAGAAAATCGCGAGCGCGATGGGGAGAAATTTGCGGACGGTCATACTGCTCCAAGACTACCACCGAGGACGAATCACCTGGGCGCGGCCTCGCTAAAGACAAGAAGGGCAACCTGCATGCAGGCTGCCCTTCTTGGTCCCAGGACTGGAAGAGTTGGACCGGACTCCGCTGGAATCCGGCCCTCGGTTGATTAGTGGGCGGGGCGATGGGCAACCGGTTTGTGCGGGGCAGCCTTCTTCTTCTCTTCCGGAATCATCTGTCCATCGCGCAGGACGATTTCTGCCGCCTGCGCCGTGGTGGCTGTGGCCGGAACCTGCGTGTAGCTGTCGTAGGTGCCAACCAGTTCCGCGGCGGGCTGCGTCTTGAACTCGAAGCCGGGCTGAGGAATGTCCTTCTCTTCCAGAGGCTTCTTCAAGTTGACGACGAAGTCGGCCACCTTGGCGTCCTTGGCATCCTGGGTAACGGCTACCTTGATCTGCGAAGCCGTGGCGGAGATAACGATGCCGGGAACCTGGGTTTCCTTGTCCTTCAGCAGCGCCCAGAGCTTATCGGCATCTTCCTTGGAGCCGAGCCCCAGAACCGTCTCCTTGTCCGCGAGGGCCAGGGTGTTCAGGTCGGGAGTGGCGGCAATCAGGTCATGAATCTGCTCAGCCGGGCTCTTGGCGGCAGTAATCGCCAGGGTTCCGGGAGGGAAGGTGGAAGCCTGGGCCTGGGTCTTGATGGCGTCGAGTCCGTCGAGACTGCCGTGATACTTCTTGTAGTAATACTCAAGCTTCGGTTCGATCTGGGCCTTGTATGCCGCCGGAGCCAGGTCCCAAACGCGCGCGAAGAACCAGACCGCCTGCACCAGGTTTACAGCAGCCCCCGGCTGGGCATATGCCTGCGCGAGTTGCAGCGAGTCAATCAACCCCGCCCCACTCTTGCTCTCATCGTCCGAATAGAGCTTCAGCTCCGCCACATACTCGTCCTGCGCGTTCTTGTAGTCCTTCTTTGAGACCGCGTAGTCCAGGGCGATTGCCGAGTGGAAGATGGGGAACGCCGCGTGCGTCAGCTTCTTCCAATCGTCATCGGAGGTTGCAGCCGGCTTGGGCGCAGTGAGTCCCTTTTGGGCCAGGGCCGCGGCATCGTCCAGTGTTTGGGCGTCGCCGGTTTTGCCGCCTTGCTGCTTCTTGATAATCACCGAGTAGAGAATGGCCTTCAGGCTGTTCGGATCCACCTGAAGCAGACGGGTGGCAGCGTTCAGTTGCTTATCCTGATCGCCTGTCTGCTGGTAGGTGTCAACAAGGTTGTCCAGAACAGCGCTCTTGACCACGCTTTGGGGATAGGTCGTTAGAAAGCTTTCCAGGGCCGCGGCTTTGGCCTTGGGGTCGCTTTGTGTGATGGCCATTTGGTATGCGTTGTATTCGGCCGGATCCTTGATCGTGATCTGGTTCGAATCCTGTGCACGCAGCATGGGCGTGGATACGAGGCTGATGCTCGCCAGCGCCACCAAAGACGCAAAGACAAACTTCTTCATTCAGTGCTCCTGGGAAATGCCGAAATGGAATTCAATATTCAAGCACTCGCTCACAGAAAGGTCAACCCCTCTGTCTGGTGCGGTTGAGTACCGGGGTGGTAGGAAAACAGTACCACGGCTTCCTGTGCGGTGTTGGAAGGATTATAGAAAGCCCTGCTCCCCCTGACAAGCGAAGTTGTACATGAAAAACAGATTTCGTTGGGACAACCTGGTGCGGGACCGCATTTACACAGCTCTGAAACTCGAAATTCCCCCGAATCCCGAAGATCCCTGCGCCCCCGGAAGAGGACATCCCTCCCATGAGCCACCGGTTCCGTTTTCACGACGAGCCCCCAAAATCTCTCGGCGCATGTAGCGTTATACACTGCGCCGGGCAAAACTGTTCCTGCGCAGATTGGATGCACGCCAGCAAAACACGTTGGCGAGAAAAAGGTTACTGGAGCAATCGTAGCAGTTCCGCCTGCTCTGCCAGGAACGCGTCATGGCCGTGGTCGCTGGTCATGTGGCGATAATCGGCCGATACGCCGGCAGCGCGGATGGTGTGCGCAAACTGGCGCACCGCTTCCGCGGGGAAAAGCCAGTCGGAGCTGATGCCCACGAAGATGAGCCGGGCCTGAATCCGGCCAAAAACCTCTTCCGCCGACCCCTGCCCGTGCAGAGGATCCCACGTATCCATGGTGCGCAAAATGGCCAGGTAGGCGTTGGCATCGAAGCGGTCGATGAACCGTTCCCCCTGGTGGTCCAGGTAGCCGGCAATATCGAAGCGGCCGCCGATGAGCCCGCCGCCAAGGTCGTCCAGGCCCCAGGGATCCTCGCCGTTGCGGTTGGGATTGCGGCCGTAGCGCTCGTCGAACAGCGGCGCCGATTTGTAGCTGAGCATGGCGATCTGACGAGCCAGGGCCAGCCCCTTCCGCGGTGGGCGCTGCGGCAGATAGTTGCCGCCCGCCCATTCGGGGTCGCGCTGAATGGCCTGGCGCTGCAGGTGGTTCAGGGCAAGCCCCATGGCATTGAGCGGAGCCACGGCGATGATGACCGCCCGCTCCACGCGATCGGGAAAACGCACGGCCCACTCCAGGGCCTGCATGCCCCCCAGCGATCCACCCATCACCAGGCGCAGACGGTGAATACCGAGGGAGTCAAGCAATTGCGCCTGTGCCCGCACATTATCGCCAATTGAAATCAGGGGAAAATCCGCGCCGTACGGCTCGCCGGTTTCCGGGTTCACCGAGCCGGGGCCCGTCGATCCGTAGCAGGAGCCCAGCATGTTGATGCAGATGACGAAATCGTGATCCAGCGACAACACCGCGCCCGGCGCAAACACCTCAGGCCACCAGGAGCCCACCAGCGCCGAGCCGGAAAGCGCGTGACACACCAGCACCGCGTTGTCGCGGGCCGCATTCAGCCGGCCATACACCGCATAGTGCAGCGTCACTCCGGCCAGCGTACGGCCGCATTCCAGCAACAGGTGCTCGTCGAGCACAAAGTCGCCTTCGTAGGTGGGCGCCGGAATTTTCGTTCCGGCCCCCGGTACAGCAGACCCTGCGCCGGCCGGGGTTGAAGCTTCGGTCATCACATTCATTGTGCAGCATGACACGCAGTTGCTGTCTCGCCGGCCAGTGCGTGGCCGTTTGCCGCCTCGATGGCCTGGTCCAGATCGGCGAGGATATCGCGGATGTCCTCGATGCCTACCGAGAGCCGAACCAGCTCGGGGGTTACGCCGGTTCCGGCCTGCTCTTCGACGGAAAGCTGCTGGTGCGTGGTCGAAGCCGGATGGATGACCAGAGACTTGGCGTCGCCGATGTTGGCCAACAATGAGAACAGTTCCAGCGAATTGATCAGCTTCTTCCCTGCCTCGTAGCCGCCCTTGATGCCGAATGTAACCAGGGCTCCCTGTCCGGTGGGCAGATACTTCGTGGCGCGTGCGTGGTAGCGGCTGGACTCGAGGCCCGGGTAGTTGACCCACTCCACGCCGGGATGCTGTTCAAGATGCTGAGCCACTGCGAGGGCGTTCTGCGAGTGACGTTCCATGCGCAGGTGCAGCGTCTCGATGCCTTGCAGCAGCAGAAATGAATTGAAGGGCGAAAGGGCCGCGCCGGTATCGCGCAATCCCTGCACGCGCGCCTTGAGGATGAACGCGAGGGGACCGAAAGCCTGCGTGTACGACAGGCCGTGGTAGGAGGGGTCCGGCTCGGTGAATTCCTTGAAGCGCGGCGAGGCTGCCCAGTCAAACTTGCCCGCATCCACAATGACGCCGCCGATGGTGGTGCCGTGGCCGCCCAGAAACTTGGTGGCGGAGTTGACGACGATATCCGCTCCCCACTCGATGGGCCGAGTCAGAGCCGCGGAGGCGCACGTGTTGTCGATGACCAGCGGCAGGCCATTCTCGTGGGCAATGGCGGCCAGTTGCTCAATGTCCAACACGTCAAGCTTGGGATTGCCCAGGGTTTCGGCATAGACGGCGCGGGTCTTCTCGTTGATGGCCGCGCGAATGCCCTCGAAATCGTCGGCATCCACAAACCGCACCGTGATTCCCAGCCGGGGCAGCGTGTAGTGGAAGAGGTTATAGGTGCCGCCGTAGAGCGATGTGGTGGAAACAATCTCGTCGCCGGCCGCTGCCAACGTGGTTGCGACAAGAGTCTCCGCCGCCTGTCCTGATGCCGTCGCCAGGCCCGCCACTCCGCCTTCGAGCGCCGCCACCCGCTTCTCAAAAACATCCGTCGTGGGGTTCATGATGCGGGTGTAGATGTTGCCGAACTCCTTGAGCGCGAACAGACGTCCCGCGTGGTCCGCGTCCTGAAACACGTAGGAGGTGGTCTGGTAAATGGGAACGGCGCGCGAACCGGTGGTTGGGTCGGGCGATTGGCCTGCATGAACGGCGAGAGTGGCGAACTGGAGTTGCTTGGGCTCAGACATATTGGGCTCCTTGAGACTGCTGCGGTTGGCTGGTGGGAGCGGCAAAAAGGGCCGCGTGAATCGGGTCGGAACTCCTGGCCGCAACAAACTGGCCCGAATCCTGTGTGAGGACCCGGGCCGTTTGGTTTTCAAGATCGGTTGCGTTTATCGCATTCGCGTCTCAAGATACCCACGGACGGGTCCACCCTGCATGCACATACACAGGTCCATGGCCTCAGTTCCGCATTCCCTTGAGTTCCGCATTATGGGCAGTATCTTCGGCGAAGGGCAGAAAAGTCAAATGGAAACCGTCCGGCCCTTCAATCCGCATTCGTCATTGCCGGTGTGTAAATTCGATGAACGACACAAAAGAATCAGGGGGTCTTCTGAGAGCATGATGAATGGCGAACTGACCTGCAACTCTGGAAGCAGGCAGATCGCGAGGCGGTAAGACTTTTCCGTCCCCAACGGAGTGATCGACCCAACCGTAAACGAAGGCCAGACCCGGAAACGAACCAGAATCTAAGGAGATCGAAGCATGGAGCCAGTACGAATCATTGCGCGGGCCGTGGCTCGCGATGGCAAGGCAGACGAATTGAAAGCCTTGTTGCGGAGAATGGTGTCGCCCACACGCTCGGAGCAGGGCTGCCGATACTACGAGTTTTTCGAGTCAAACGTACCCGGAGTTTTCTACTTCCACGAACTGTGGAACAGCAAGGAAGACCTGGATGCCCATGCGGCCAGCAGCCACTTCACCGAGATCTTCGGCAAAGCCAAGGAACTGCTGAAGGAGCCGCTCGAAGTCAATTTCCTTCAGGAGATTCAGTAGCCGTCTACTCTTCCGGCTTCCAGACGTAGGCGCCCTGCTGGGGCAGGCCGATGTGCGCCAGAACGCGATAGACGAACTGGCGCGCCATCTCGGTGGAGTCGGTGGGCTTGTTGTAGAACGCGGGAATCACCGGGAAGATCACCGCGCCGGCTTCAGCCGCCAGCGCCATGTTGCGCAGGTGAATCCGATTGAAGGGTGTCTCTCGCACGCACAGCAGCAGCGGGCGGCGCTCTTTGAGCGTCACGTCGGCGGCGCGTGCAATCAGCGAGTTGGCAAGGCCGTTCGCGATGGCCGCCAGCGTACCCATTGAACACGGCAAGACGATCATGCCGCTGGATGGATGGCTGCCGCTGGCGATGGCTGCGCCGATGTCAGTGTCGGAGAGTTGCACGGTCTTGGTCGGAGCGCCGCCCAGCAGCTTTTCCAACAGGTTATTACGACCTGCGACGCCCAGTTCCTCTGCCAGCACGCGCAGCGAATTCTCCGAAGCAACGAAGTGCACACGGGAGACGCGTTCGTCGGCTTCAAGGGCAAGAAGCAGTTCGCGTCCAAAGATCGCGCCTGAGGCGCCGGTAATGGCTACGGTGAATTGCACGGCACTTCCTAAGGTAAGTGAAATTTACGGCGGGTGCTCCACCCTTCAGATTTTTTGCAGGATCCACCACAAACTTGGGTGGGTGGGATCCACAGAAGCGAACCTTCCAATTTTCTCCAGGCGGGCAGCCCACCCTTCAGGGTTTCTTGCAAGATCCACCACAAACTTGGGTGCCCCACCCTTGGATTTTCAAGGGTGGGATTCACAGAAGCGCACCTTCCAATTTTCTCCAGGCGGGCAGTCCACCCTTCAGGGTTTCTTGCAAGATCCACCACAAACCTGGGTGCCCCACCCTTGGATTTTCAAGGGTGGGATCCACAGAAGCCCACCCCCCACCTTCGTCGCACCATCGCGGCGGGAACCGATCCACTGCGATTCGATCTCCACGTTTCCAGTTTCTCCCGCCGCTGCCAGACCACACGTTCGGAGTTGGGCCGGGATCATTTCACCGGCATCAACTTGCGTTGCAACCCCTCGAGCGTCTGGCCCTTGGTTTCGGGATAGACGAACAGCACCACGATGAACTGAACCACCGTCATGACGGCAAAGAACGTGAACGGGGCGCTGCGGCCCACGCTGGCAATCAGCACCGGGAATTCCAGCGCAATGATCGTATTCATGATCCAGTGGCTGGCGTTGCCCACGCCCTGGCCCTTGGAACGGACATGGTTGGGAAACACTTCGCCGATGTAGACCCAGATAACCGCGCCCTGCGACAGCGCAAAGAACGCAATGTAAGTAATGAACAGCCACACCAGCGCGCCGGAGTGCGAGTTGGTGCTGAAGAGCCACGACACCGCCGCGAGGCAACCGGCTGTTCCCGCCGCGCCAACCAGCAGCAAGGTCTTGCGGCCCAGTTTGTCAATCAACGACATGCCCACCATGGTGAAGATCAGGTTCGTGAAGCCAATGGCGATGGCCTGCTTGTCGCCCGAGATTTGGGTAAACCCGGCTGACGCAAAAATGCTGGGCAGGTAATAGAGGATGGCATTGATCCCCGCCAACTGGTTGAAGGCGCCGATCGAGATGGCGAGGAACAGCGGGTATCGATACTTCCAGCGAAACACCGGTTCGCGCGCCGTTGCATGCTCCTCCGCGAGTGCTGCGCGAATGTCGGCAAGTTCGCCCTCGGGGTCGGGCTCGCCCATCAGTTTGAGCACGGCCAGGGCTTCGTCAATGCGATCCTTTGACGCGGACCAGCGCGGACTGCGCGGAATGCCAAACAGCAGCACCAGGAAGCCGACGGCCGGAATCGCGGCGATGCCCACCTGCCAACGCCACTCCGTAGCGCCGAGATGAAGCAACCGGATCAGGTAATTGGAGCTGTAGGCCACGAGGATTCCGAAAACGATGTTGAACTGAAACGCGCCCACCAGGCGTCCACGCCATTTTGCCGGCGCCAATTCTGCAATGTAAACCGGCCCCAGCACCGACGAAGCGCCAATGCCCACTCCGCCGATGAATCGGAAAAGCATAAAGGAAGGCCAGCTCCAGGCAAGCCCGCACCCGAGTGCCGAAACGACGTAAAGTACGGCGGTCATTCGAAGGGTTTCCCGGCCTCCCAGCTTTTGCCCCGCCGCGCCCGCGCCAAGCGCCCCAATGACTGTGCCGACCAATCCGATGGCCACAGTCAGTCCTTTGTTCTGCGGACTCAGTCCATAGAGCTTGACCAGTGCGTCGATGGCGCCGGAAATCACAACCGTGTCAAAGCCAAAGAGCAGGCCGCCAAGCGCACCGGTGAGGGTGGCCTTCATCAGGTTTACATTGGGTCGCATCGTCTAGGGTTCCTTGAATATCAACTCATGGTACAGACTGACGTTATACCCGGCAACCGAAGATCGGCGACGAACCGTCGCATCGGCGTTCTTTACCTTACCCTTCAGGCCCCGAACCTACTGGGACGGCGCGGCAGGCCTGACGACCAGGACGCGGCATCGATTCTTGCCGACAGCGCTCCATCCCAGCGGCATTCCGCTTTCAATGTAGACACAGTCGCCGGTCTCCAACACTTCATGCATTCCGCCTGCGTCCAGTTGCATGCGCCCCTCCAGCACATACATCAGTCCGCACGTCTCGCGGCTGCCCGCTTCCATGCAGGTGGCCCCGCCTTGCGGCAGTTCCATCATTTGCGCCATCAACCGGGGATTCTCCATGGGAAAATTCAGCGGGATGCACTTTGCCGATTCCGCACCGCGCCCGTGGCTCTCAAGGTGCGCCTTGCGGGTAATCGAAAGCGAATGGTGCCCCGGCTCGGTGAAAAAATGGCTCATGCCCACGCCGTAAACCCGGCTGATGGTGGCCAGAGTCGGCAAGGTTGGAGTCATGCGGTCGGTTTCGAGCTTGGAGAGCAGTGCCGTGGAGAGCCCGGTCTCTGCCGCGAGCCTTGCAAGCGTCAGCCGCTTCTGGGAGCGGAGGGCGCGCAGCTTCATCCCAATGCAATAGGGCTCGAGGGACCACTGTGCGTAGGAAGCCGTTTTGGCCATGTCAATCTCCTGGCTATGAGCCTGACACCGGGGAGCCCTCCGATTCCTGACGAATTCTGGAAGCTTTTGGGGGTCTGGAGCCAGTCCGGGTGGATAATGAACGCCCGGCGAGAGCGGCCCGGGAAATGTCAGACCGCCTCGCAAAGGCTGCAACGCATTCCCCGGCAACGTGCATCGAAGCGCATAATCGGCAGTTTATGAAAAATCCGGGTGGCTGCTGCCCGAAATCATTCAATGAGGCTTCCCCACCATGATCCACCTTGATTTGCACCTGCTCTTCCCTCGTCTCTGTCGAGGATTCCCTACCCTCCTTCTGGCTGCCGTGGCCGGCACGCTCGCCTGCACAGCCCAAACCAAGCCTGCCGCGGATGCTGCGCCCGACGTGCTGACCCTCAGCAACGGCGATACCCTGCACGGTAAATTCGTGAATGAAGTTGCGGGAAAGGTGACCTTCCACACCGATTCTCTGGGGAGCGTGATCGTCTCCTGGGACAAGATCAAGGAACTGCACACCGGTGAGAAGTTTGCCGTGCTGGACAAGATCGTGAAGATGCACGGCAGAAAGAACGCGGGCCAGGTTCCGATGGGCACCCTCGACGTGGCAAATCAAGCCGTCACGGTCCATTCGGAAAGCGCCTCGGATCAGGCCCCCATCCCGGTAAAGAATGCGCAATACATTGTGGATGAGGCGACGCTGAACAAGCAGATGAATCACGAGCCGGGCTTCTTTTCAGGTTGGAACGGCGCGGCCACCGCCGGCGCGACGCTGGTGACTGCCACCCAGAACCAGTACACCGTTACGGGAGGCATCGGCCTGGTGCGGGCTGTACCCACGGTGGCCTGGATCAATCCGCGCAACCGCACCTCGGCGGACTTCACCGGCTCTTACGGAAAGATCACCCAGCCCAGTTATTTTGCAGCCGGCGTCTTCGTACCTGCTTCCATCACCAAGTCCGCCATCTACCATGCGGATGCGGAGCGCGATCAGTACTTCTCGCCGCGATTTTTTGCCCTGGTGCAGACGGCATTCGACCACAACTTCGCCCAGGACCTGCAATTGCAGCAGATCTATGGCGGCGGCATCGGATGGACCGCCTACAAAACCCCCAGGCAGGAAGCGGACCTGAAAGGCACGGTCCAGTATGAGAAGCAGCAGTTCATCGGCGGCACGGACAGCGGCAATCAGAACCTGATCGGTTCGACGTTCGCCCTGGCCTACGTGGCGCACACCAGGCTGGTGACGTTGACGCAGGGTCTTTCGTTCATTCCCGCGTACAACACACCCAGAGATTACTCCGCCAACGAAACGGATATGTTCGCGTTTCCGGCTTATAAGAACCTCAGCTTCTCGATGGGGACAATCGACACCTATCTGAATGATTCGCCGGCGAGGCTGCCACCCACCAGGCGAAACTCGTTCCAGTTCACGATGGGCCTTACTTACGCCCTCAAGTCAAAGTACTGATACCTGCCGCACCAAGGGCGCAACGTCCTGCGGGTCCTGATCTTTTCCGGGTCGCCTGCAACCATGCGCCGCGTGCTTTCTGCCGGCCAGTAACCGGCCTTGGATTACTTCATACCTGAAAACTGGACCTTTCGTTTTCGATCGGCCTCGCCGCAGGGTGGATAATGAGTGGTTATCAACATTACTGGGCCCGCTGGAGCAGCAGATTCTTCGCGCACCGCTGATCTTTGTCCTTTGAGGCCATTCACCCTGAGGATCTCGACAGCCGCCGTAGCGGTCGTCCTGCGCTTCAGGATCATTGGCATTGCGCCAGCGGAAAGCCCAGGGTTTTGGAAATGCCTTGGTCGGGATGAGATCGCCTTCATCAAGTTCGCACGGCGCCATGGAGACAGGTTTTTCGTTTGCCTCTCTCCGGCTTGAGCCTGACGGCACACTCCGCCGCGGCGAGGCCTCCATCCATCTGCCGCCAAAAGAACTGGCGGCCCTCCGGCTTCTCCTGGAACACGCGGGGGAGATCGTGACCTCCAACGAACTGAAGGAAGCGGTCTGGGGAGAGGTGCACCTCACCGCCGACAGCGTTCCCCGATGCATGTCGTCGTTGCGCGCCCGCTTGGAACCCGAACAATGCATTCAGACCGTCTATAAGCGTGGATACCGGTTGACCGCCCCTGTGCGGCGGCATGGGGGTGCACACTCCGCGACCCTGCCGCGGCTTGCGATTTTGCCATTCGACACCGGATACAATGTGGCCGGCCACCTGGGGCCCGCCATTGCCGAGGAGGCCACAGCCCGGCTCACCGCGACACGCACGCCGATGGTTTCCGTTCTTGCCCGCGATTCTGTGTTCACGCTGGCCCGCCAGGGCCTTTCAGCGCAGCAGATCGGGGAGGCGCTTCACGCCGACCTGGTGCTGACGGGAACCTTGCTCGCGCTGCCCTCGCATTTCCGCCTCCGCGCAGAGATGGTCCGCGTGCAGGATGGAACGCAGATCTGGGTGGAAGACATGCTAGTGAGCAACGATCGGGCGGCCGCCCTGGACTCGGAACTGGTGGAACGGTTGGCCTTCCGCCTGGGCCACAGTTCCTCCATCTCACTGGCTGCTTCCGATGCCGGAGATACCCAGGAGCCGGTCAAGCGCGATGCCTACGAGAACTTCCAGCGCGGCCACCATGAATGGCAGACGCTCGAACGTCATCGCATGCAGGACGGCATTCAACATCTGCTGAGGGCTGCGGAACTGGACCCGTCTCTGCTTGCCGCACAAGTGGACCTGGTGAATGCCTGCGTGACCCAGACCCTCTACGGCTTTATGTCTCCGCTGGTGGCCGCTGAGCAGATTCGCCGCATCGCAGACGGCATTCCCGACCTCGCCGAGAATGCGCCAGCTATTTTGCCGGCGCTGGGATGGGTCAGCTTTCATGTGGACCATGATCTTCCCACGGCTTTGCAGATGTTCGCCCAATGCGCGCACTTGCCCCACGATCCCTGGACGACGCGGCTTCGCGTGATGTTTGCCCTTAGCCGTCACCGGTTCGACGAGGCTTGCGCACTGCTGCGCGCCGCCCTCATCGAAGATCCCTTTGCGCCATGGCTGCACGCCCGGCTGGCGTGGGCTCATCACCTGTCGGGCCACACCGAGGAAAGCGTCGATCAGATCGAGCGCAGCCTCACTCTCTTTCCCAAACATGAGAGTTCGCATTTCTACGGGGCCGTGATTCTGGCCTTCAACGGCAATGCACCGCGCGCAGCGCGCTTGGCAGAGGAGCTTGCGCAGGGGTCACCCTACTTCGATATCGCGACCGCGGTGCATGCTTACGCCGTGGCTTGCGCGGGAAACCGGCGCGAAGCCCGGTCCATGCTTGAACGGCTGCAATGGCTGAGCCGCGAACGCTTCGTGCTCACCGCATTCAACCCCGCGGTATACGCCGTGCTGGGAGACGAAGAGGCAGCCATCGCAGACCTGCGTGCCGGTGCCGAAGCCCACTGCCCGTGGTTCTTTCAGATGCTTGCCGACCCCCGTCTGAAGCCGCTGCACGGACACCCCGAATTCGAGCAAATGCGCGCGACCCTGGACCAATTGGAATCCACTGCTGCCCAGACACTGCAATATCGGTACTGAAGGCCGCCCAATCCACTTACCATTCTAAGTAAACCGATAAAGCTGGTCAGAATGCCCTCCAGCCTAGTAGAGTTTCTCCGTCTGCCTTTTCAACTTTCGGATTCATGCTGCGGAGCCCGCAGCCCGCGACCGAACCCGGGGCTCCGAAGTTGCCGAAAAGGTGAGGTGAGTTGGGCCAGGCGCATTCCCGTGCGCGGCCCTGGAGGAACCAAATGAAGTCCCTTCGCCGCTGGCTTTTGATCCTGCCGCTCGTCTTCGCCTTCTCCGCCGCCATCGCGCCGGCCCAACAGCCCCCCTATCTTGACACGAAGCTGCCCGCCACAGACCGCGCTCACGACCTGGTAGGGCGCATGACCCTGGATGAAAAAGCAGCCCAGCTTGAAGACTGGGCCACCGCCATTCCGCGCCTTGGCGTTCCTGATTACCAGACCTGGAACGAAGCCCTGCACGGCGTGGCCCGCGCCGGATACGCCACCGTGTTTCCCCAGGCCATCGGCATGGCCGCCACGTGGGATCCCATGATGGTGCACAGCATGGGCAACGTCATCTCGGAAGAGGCCCGCGCCAAGTACAACCAGGCGCAGCGCGAAGGCAATCACCGCATCTTTTACGGCCTGACCTTCTGGTCGCCGAATATCAATATCTTCCGCGATCCGCGCTGGGGCCGAGGCCAGGAGACCTACGGCGAAGATCCGTTCCTCACCGGCCGTCTCGGTATCGCCTTCATTGGCGGTGTGCAGGGCAACGACCTGAACCACCTGCGCGCCGTGGCCACCAGCAAGCACTTCGCGGTACACAGCGGGCCAGAGCAGTTGCGCCACGGCTTCAACGTCGATCCCAGTCCGCGCGATCTTGAAGAGACCTACCTGCCCGCCTTCCGCGCCACGGTGACCGAGGGGCACGTGCAGTCGGTGATGTGCGCCTACAACTCCATCGACGAGTTCCCCGCCTGCACCAACAAGATGCTGCTCAAGGAGCACCTCCGCGATGCCTGGGGCTTCAAGGGCTTTGTGGTGTCGGATTGCGGCGCCATCGTCGACGTAAACCAGGGCCACAAGAAGACGCCCGACGTGATGCACTCCGCCGCGCTGGCCCTGCAGGCCGGAACGGACCTGTCGTGCAGCATCTGGACGCCGGGATTCAACACGCTCGCCGATGCCGTTCGCAAGAACCTCGTTTCAGAAGACCTGGTGACGCAGGCGGCCGAGCGGCTTTATACAGCGCGCTTCCAGTTGGGCATGTTTGATCCGCTGGGCTCCACTCTCGACACCATTCCCTTCGAGGCTGCCGCCTCCAATGCCAACCGCGCGATCTCGCGCAAGGCTGCTGAAGAGAGCATTGTCCTGCTCAAGAACTCCGGCATTCTGCCGTTGAAGAGCGCACCCGGACACATCGCCGTCATCGGACCCACCGCCGATCAACTCACGTCGATCCTCGGCAACTACGTGGGAACGCCCCTCCACCCGGTGACGCCGCTCGAAGGCATGTCCCAACAGTTCCGCAGCTCGCCGATTCTCTACGCACAGGGTTCCACGCTGGCTGAAGGCGTGGGCGTACCGGTGCCGCGGACGGCCTTCGGCTTGAACGAGGGCCTGAAGACCGAGTTCTTCGCCACGCCGGACTGGACCGGGCGGCCAGTGTACGTAACCAAGGAACCGGCGGTGCAGGCCGACTGGGAGAACGCGAAGCCCAGTTCACAGGTCAACACGCACGACTACTCGGTCCGTTGGAGCGGAAAGCTCACGGTTCCTGCCGCAGGTCACTACGTCTTCACCATCGAGCCGGCCGATAGCTTCCCCTATTCGCCCAAGGAGTCCTATCGCCTTCTCCTCGACGGCAAAGTGGTATCGGAAGGCAGTCTTCGCGCCGGGAACGACATTTCCGTGATGGGCAACTTCCACGCCGCGCCGGGCGCGTCGCCTACCGCCCCGCCGGTGGAGACCTTCGCGAAGATACCTTCCATCCCCATCGACTTCACCGACACCAACGCGCACGACTTCCAATTGGAGTACTCCCACACCGCCGACCAGTCGGGCGGTGGTGTGACCCTGAAGTGGCAGGCGCCGGCGCAGGCACAGCTTGATGAAGCCGTGGCGCGCGCCAAGGAGGCCGACTTGGTGGTGGCCTTTGTGGGCCTTTCGCCGCAGCTTGAGGGCGAGGAAATGCCCATCAAGATTGAGGGGTTCGTGGGCGGCGACCGCACCAGCCTCGACCTGCCCGCACCGCAGCAGAAACTGCTTGAAGCCCTGGCCGCGACCGGCAAACCGCTCATCGTCGTGCTGCAGAGCGGCAGCGCGGTGGCGCTCAACTGGGCCAACAAGAATGCGGCGGCGGTTCTTGAGGCATGGTATTCGGGAGTGGAGGGCGGCACCGCGATTGCCCGCACGCTGGCCGGCCTCAACAACCCCGCGGGACGCCTCCCGGTCACCTTCTATGCCAGCCTCGACGGGCTGCCCGAGTTCACCAACTACGGGCTCAAGGGCCGCACCTACCGCTACTTCACGGGCAAGCCGCTGTGGGGCTTCGGTTACGGGCTCAGCTATACGAAGTTCAAGTACGGTCCCGTGAAGCTCTCCGCGGAGACGCTGAAGGCGGGCGATCCGCTGACGGCTACCGTCTCTGTCACAAACACAGGCATGTTAGCCGGCGACGAGGTGGTAGAAGCCTATTTGAAGACACCACAGCAGGGCGGGCCGCTTCATTCGCTGGTGGGGTTCACGCGAGTAACTCTTGAGCCCGGAGCCGGCAAGGAAGTCAAGATCACGATCGATCCGCGCTCGCTGTCGGCGGTGGACGACCAGGGCAACCGGGCCATCCTCGCAGGCAAATACACGCTGACCCTGGGCGGCGCACAGCCTCAGGAGACCGACGCGAAGTCGGAGGCGGGATTCACGGTCACCGGTTCGAAGCCTCTGCCAAAATAGAGCGATACACGGCGCGCGCGGCCGTTTCGCAGGACCGCACGCGCCGCAGATCGTCCACAGTGGCGATGGTCAGCGATACACTTCCCGCCGGTTCCCAATTTGAAGAACCAGGACCGTGAGCACTCCATCGCGGATATCGCAAACGACCCTGTAGTCCCCCACTCGATAGCGCCAAAACTCGCCCATCGGTCCCTTCAACGCCTTGCCCGACTGACGCGGGTTCTCGAGCGGGGCGATGCGCTCGTCCATGAAATCGAGAATGCGCCGGGCAACGGTTCTATCGAGTTTTCGAAGCTGGTCTTTAGCGGTTTTGGCGTACTCAATCGTCCAGGCCAAGGTCGTTCCTTACGGAAGCCGAAGTGTAAATCTTCTCCTGGCCCTTGCGAACCCGCTCCAGCGTGTCCGCAGCGAGATAGTAGTCTTCCATCTCGGCAATGCCGTTCTCAATCAACTGGCGAAGATAAAACGCCTTGGTGCGCCCAGTTTTAGTAGCCAGCCGGTCGAGCCTGTCGCCGAGTTCAGGTGAGAGTCGAATTGACGTAGCCATAAGGTCGCATCCTTCCCGGATGCATGTATTCATTGTATCGCAACTGCAGGATGAGGGCTTCGGACCCGGAGCCCTCATCATGGGGAGCAGATGCGGCGCCCTCGTGACAAACATCACACGGTCTGCCCAGCCCGGTGCTCAATAATTCCTTATGAAAGCATGGACTCTCCTGTACCCTCGGGTATATCGTCCGTGCATTCTTCATTCCCGACTGATCGCGGAGGCATATTGCTCTTAGGAATTCTCAAGGAGTCCGCTCCCGGCGAGACGCGTGTAGCCCTGCTGCCGGAGAACCTGAAATCCCTGCTGGCCCAGGGCATCGAAATCACCGTGGAAGCCGGCGCGGGACTAGCCTCCGGCGCATCCAACGCCGCCTATCTCGAAGCCGGTGCAACGGTATTGGCGGATCGCGCCCACATTCTGGCGAACGCAGACCTGCTGCCGATGGTGAACGCGCCCAATGCCGCCGACCAGGCCCAACTCAAGCCGGGTACGGTGGTGATCGGCTTCCTCAAGCCGCTCGACTCGCCGGCCGCGCTGGCCACCGCCATTGCGCGGCCGGCAACCTTGTTCAGCATGGAACTGGTGCCGCGCATCAGCCGTGCGCAATCCATGGACGCACTCTCATCCATGGCCACCGTGGCCGGATACAAGGCCATCATCTCCGCCGCCGACCGGCTGCCGCGCCTCTTTCCCATGCTGATGACCGCCGCCGGAACCGTGCCGCCCGCCCGTGTGTTCGTCATTGGCGCGGGCGTCGCCGGGTTGCAGGCCATTGCCACCGCGCGCCGCCTGGGCGCCGTTGTTGAGGCGTATGACGTGCGCGCCGCGGCAGGCGAACAGGTGCGTTCGCTGGGAGCCAAGTTCCTTGACGTGGATCTGGGCGGCATCGCCACGGAAGGTGGCGGAGGCTACGCCGCCGAGCTGACCGAGGAAGCGCTCGACCGGGGCCGTGACCTGATTACCAAAACCGCCGCGCACTGCGACGTGATTGTGACCACCGCGCAGGTGCCCGGCAGACCGGCGCCGCGCCTCATCCGCCGTGAGGCCGTCGAGGCCATGCGCCCCGGCTCCGTGCTCGTCGATGTGGCCGCCCCTGCCGGCGGCAACTGCGAGCTGACGCAGCCTGGAGTGACGCAGAACATCGGAGGCGTAACGCTGATGGCGCCGCTGAATCTGCCCGCCGAAGTCCCGGGAGACGCCAGCCACCTCTACGCGCGCAACGTGCTCAATTTCATTGGGTTGATCTTGAAGAAGGGCGTTCTCTCAGTGGATTTGACCGACGAGGTGCTGGCCGGCGCGTGCGTGGCGCACGAAGGCAAGCCCGTAAATCCGCGCGTGGCCAAGCTGCTGGGATCCGCCGGTGTAAGTGCCAGCTGAGGTGTTGGTGCGCCCGATGTTGGAGCTATCTTTGCTAACTTGCCGAGTTACTGAGTTACTAACTGGCTTTGCCGGAAAGAAATGATGAATCCTGCCGTTCTGATCGCATCGGTTTACGTCTTCGCGCTGGCCGCCTTTCTGGGCTACCAGGTCATCAGCCGTGTGCCGCCGCTGCTGCACACTCCGCTCATGTCCGCCACCAACGCCATCTCCGGCATCTCGCTGATCGGCTCGCTGGTGCTGGCCGGCTCGGCGGGTTATCCGGAATTGGCGCACATTCTCGGCTTTGTCGCAGTCACCACAGCCACCATCAACGTGGTGGGCGGCTTCGGCATCACCGACCGCATGTTGAAGATGTTTGGCAAGCGCAAAGTGGAAACCAAGGAGGCCGCCAAGTGAATTTGACCTCCTACTTCATGGAAGCCACTTACCTGGTCGCCTCCATCCTCTTCATTCTTTCGCTCAAGAAGATGTCGCACCCTGAGACGGCGCGCAAGGGCATGTTCCTGGCCGAGGCCGGCATGTTCGCAGCCATCGTCGGCACGCTCGTCGGCACGCATATCGTCACCTGGACGTGGATCATCGCAGGGCTGGCAGTGGGCTCCATCATCGGCGGCTGGATGGCGGTGAGCGTTCCCATGACTGCCATGCCGCAACGGACCGCGCTCTCGCACGCTTTTGGCGCACTGGCCGCGGCTCTCGTGGGCGTGGGTGAGTTCGTGGTCAAGGGCGCGGAGATGGGCGCAGTCACGCGCAGCGCCCTGGGATTTGAAGTGATGCTGGGCGCGCTCACCACCACCGGCTCGCTGATCGCCGCCGGCAAGCTGCAGGGCGTCATCGGCGGCAAGCCCATCCAGTTTCGCGGGCAGAACGCAGCCAACCTGATCGTCGGCCTGTCGATGGTTTCGAGCTTCATCCTATTCTGTATCCATCCGGAAATGATCGCGGCCTTTTACACCATGCTGGGCGTGGCGTTTGTCTTCGGCGTCATGCTGGTCATCCCCATCGGCTCCGCCGACATGCCCGTGGTGATGTCGCTGTTGAACTCCTACGCAGGACTGGCCGCCGCGGCTACCGGCTTCGTGCTCTCCAACAACGTGCTCATCATCGCCGGTACGCTGGACGGCTTCTCGGGCTTCATCCTGTCGGTGTTGATGTGCAAGGCCATGAATCGCTCCATTACCAACGTGCTCTTCGGCGGCTTTGGAGCGGTGATTGCCGAGGCCTCGTCGAATGCCGGCGGCGTGATGCGCGAGATCAGCCTCGACGATGCCGCCATGCAACTGGCGTTCGCAAATCGCGTGATCTTTGTGCCGGGCTACGGGCTGGCCACCGCGCAGGCGCAGCACGCCGTGCGCGAACTGGGCGAGTTGCTTGAGTCCCGCGGCGTCACCGTGAAGTACGCCATTCATCCCGTGGCTGGCCGCATGCCGGGACACATGAACGTGCTGCTCGCCGAGGCCAACGTGCCTTATTCGTCGCTCTACGAGATGGAGCAGATCAACCCCGAATTCTCTTCTACCGACGTGGCCGTGGTGATCGGCGCCAACGACGTGGTAAACCCCGATGCGCGCGACAATCCGAAGTCGCTCATTGCGGGAATGCCCATTCTTGAAGTGGACCACGCCAAGAGCGTGATCGTGCTGAAGCGCGGCCAGGGACGCGGCTTCTCAGGCCTTGAAAACCCGCTCTTCTTCAAGCCCTGCACGTCAATGTTGTACGGCGACGCCAAGTCCAGCCTCAGCCACCTGGCCCAGGCCGTTCAGCACGTGTAAATACAGGGAATAGGGAATAGGGAACAGGGATCAGATTGGTTCCGCGGTCGGCCAGCAGTCAGTCAAAGACCCGAGCGGTGCGGAAACCCATACTTTTTGCATTTTTCCAGGCGTTTTTAGCCCTTTCACGCACATTTCGTCGCCGCCCAGGTCGACAAAATCACATTCCGGAGGGGCGCCCTTCAGTCGCCCTGCAGGTCGTCACCTCTGCCCGTGAAGACGGGGTCGCCTGACTTCTGTTCCCTATTCCCTATTCCCTGTTTCCTCTTCCCTGTTCCCTGCCCCCAAAAAAATGGGCGGCAAGGGGGATACCCTCGCCGCCGCCCGTCCCTGGGTTGTCTTGAAATCACATCAGTTCAGCGTTTACTGCAAAAGCTTGGTCACTTCCTGTTGCACGCTATTGGCCTGCGCCAAGGCAGCGATTCCGGTCTGGCTTAAAATCTCATACTTCGACATGGCAGAGGTCGCGGCCGCATAGTCGGTGGCCTGAATCGCGTTCTGCGCGGCGGTCACGTTCTCCTGCTGCGTGGTCATCACCTGGCTGATGGAGTTCAGCGTGTTGATCTGCGCGCCGATGTAGCCGTCCTGGGCTGCCACGTCGGTGATCGCGCCATTCAGCGCGGCCAAGGCAGTCTGTGCATTCGTCTGGCTGGTCAGGTCGGTCGCCTTCAGATTGGCACTCGTGTCGCCCGTGGTGGCAAATTTGTAGCCAATGGTGGTGGTGGCTGCAGTGTTCCCGTTCTCAGTCGCGGTCGCGCCCGTTGGCGTATCAGCCAACGCAGTAGCGTCTAGGGCAATGGACACATTTGGATTGGTATTCGTGAGTTGAATGCCGGTGTCCTTGGCGTCAATTGCGGCGCCCGCCGCACCGACGGCGCCTGCGCTGGTAAAGGTGGCTGTCACGCCGGGAATGTTCTGAGCATTGATCTCCTGAATCAATGCGCTGACCGTTAACGAGGATGTCTTGAACGTGGTTTGCGTGCCATCGGCGCTGGTGATGGTGAAGTCCAGCTTGCCTGTCACCGCATCCACAGGTTTTGCCGCGGTTGTCAGCGTACCCGGGACGGTGTCTTTGGAAAGGTCGATGAACTGCCCAATGCTGTTCTGCTGCACCGAGCCGCCCGTGTCGCCCAGGCTCGAGGAACTCAGGCTGGCGAAGAACAAGCTGTTCACCGACGCGCCTTTGGAGGAAGAGTCGCCGGTATAGATAGCCACCCCCGCAACCGAACCGGTAAAGACCTGGTTCTGGTTATAGGTTGTGGTGGAGCCAATGTTATTGATTTCCGACAGGATTGACTGGTATTCCTGGTTGGCTGCGGACTCTTGCGACGCGTTGAGCGTGCCGTTCGAAGCTTCCGTAGCCAGCGTCACGGCCCTGTTGAGCAGGTTCGTGACCTGGGCGAGAGCACCGTCGGCCACTTGCAGCAGCCCCACGCCTTCAGTGGCGTTGGTGGCCGATTGCGCGAGGGCCTTGGAGTTGGCCTGCAGACCGTTCACCAGAGAAAGGCCTGCGGCGTCGTCCGCACCGGAGTTGATGCGCGAACCCGACGACAACTGCTGCAGAACTGTCTGCAAGCTGTTGCTCGTGTTGTTCAGATTGTTCTCCGCGTAGATCGCTGACAGATTGTTCAATACACCGAGGGCCATGGAAGGTTGCTCCTTTTTCCGATGCCGATGCGAGTTGTTCCCCGCTAGCGTCTGATTCAGTCCGCTTAAACCCGCCGGCTATCTTCGCCTTGGGTTCTGTGCATCCACCCCCTTCATCGGTGCTGCCCAAAATAACTTTAGTCATGGAACAAAGATTCTTTTTCGTACACTCTGAAGCGCTCTGATTCATCTGTGTCCCGCGATTGGCCATCGACTGTCCCAATGCGCTCCAAAACCTGTCTTAATCTGCTCCATTGACTGTCTCGCCCCGGTACAGCAATCGGTCGCAGACACAATAAGACGGTTGTAAATCGAGGATTCCGAAGGGAGCCCGGGGACTTCAGCCCCGGGAAAGAGCACCATCCGCGAACATTAAGAGAAACTCCGGTGTTTGCTGCGCACTCTCCCAAGAACTTGTCACCCCGAGCGGAGTCCGCCGCGGCGGACGGAGTCGAGAGCCTGCCCGTCGTGGCGGGGATCTGCGGTTGCATTTCACAACCTCCAGAAATCTGAAGGACACGCGGAAGAACTGTTACTTCCGGCTTGTCCACCATTCGCCCGGAATGTGGGTAGAGAGTCAACGATGTGGTGAAAACTCCGTATGAATCTCCTCTATTGTTTTTCGTTCATCGAGTTTTCGAAGTATTACCGACACTCCTAGATTCCGCTGTTTCCTGTGTTCAGGATATTTCTGAAAGAACAACGTGATGGACGGAATGAACGCGTCCAAATTTCGCCCCGAGAAAGGTGCGTGATCCGCGCAACGAGCGTTGGCGTCAAGATATCTCTGGCCGTCCGCAGGCGGCAGGGCAGCCTCAAGCGCAGTGCTGCATCCGTTTCTAAACCCCTCGCTCATTCCTTCAACGTAGGCGCTCACGTACTGCTCTCTCTCTGATTCACTCCATCTCAGCCAATCTTCGCCGTCTGGAAACAGAGTTGCAGAGTGCTGATGGGCGCACGCCACCAACGCCACAATTGCTGTCAAGAAAGTAGCTTTGACAAAACTTAGGCATCGACGCTGAATGCGGTTCTGGTACTCCTGCGTTGTCACTCGGCACCGATCCGTTCCTATCTCGATTTTTCGAACATCTTAATGCATTCCTCTATTGTCCACATTGCATTCGCATTGAATCGGGCCGCTTTGCTGTTGTGAGCGAGTGACCGCCCACTCGTCAGTTATCTTTTCGTCAACATTTAGGATCGTTGACGGGGAAAGATCCCGCCCGCCGCGTCACTTATCCAAAAAACACCCCCACATAAAAAACGGCGGCGAGAGGATAACCTCGCGCCGCCACCGGTTTTTGGCATCAACCGTATTTTGCTCTCTGCCTACTAAACTCTGATGCAAGAAAACAGCTACTGGAGGGCTGCTTCGTCAAAGCTCATTGAATCTCCATGCATGGGCCCGTCCTGAAGCATGCCGTGGGGCTCGCCCCCCGGTGCACCCTGGGGTGTCGGTCCCTGGCGGCCCGGACCCTCGTGGCGCGGACCGTTCATGTGCATTTCTCGGCGATCCATCCGCTCGTTACGTGCCGTTTGCAACTCCTTCCACTGCTCCGGCGATAGCTTTCCGCGAATCGCCAGCAGGAAACGCGCATTGGCTTTTTCAAGCTCGGCACGCGCCTGGGCTACCTTGTCGATCTGGGACAGGATCTGCGCCTCGTTGGGGTGCTCATCGCTCATCAGCGGCTCCATCCCCAACTCAACTTTTTCGACGTTGGCGCGCATGTCGATCAGCTTTTCGCGGTGTTCCAGCAGGATTCCGTCCATGGCCTTGCGCTGTTCATCGGTGAGCTTCAGTTTTTCAACCATGACAGGATCGTTCCACCAGCGGCCATGGGCGCCCCTGGGGCCGAGAGCCCGTTCCATGGGCGGCCGATGCTCCCCGAATCCCGGGCCAAATCCCTGTCCCGCTCCGGGACCCGATCCCGGCCCTTGCGCGCTGGCCGCCATTCCCGCTGTCAACAGGGCCGCGATTGCCAAACCTGAGCGTATTGCTGTGGATAACTTCATAGGTCTCTCCTCGGTGGTGTGAAAAAGATTGGGTTGAAACTGCTGATTCCTGGGCCATTGCACGCCCTGTGATTCAAATTGCCTGGGAAGCCGCACCCCGCCTGTCCGTCCCGTGAGGTCCGACCCCGTTTCTACAGCGAATTCAAAATAGATGCCGGCTTACCGGCTTTCATCCTCAGCCATGAGCTGAGCCAGCGGCTCCATGGCGTTGGGAACCTGGCGCGAAATGTCGCGGTCCACCTTGGCCAGCAAATCTTCGGTCTCGCGCGCATGTTGCTCGGCAAGTTCGCGCTGGTGTTCTGCCTCGCGCACCGCCGCCACGCGGGCCAACTCCTGCTGATGGTGGCGCTCATACATGCCTCCAGACGCCACTCCCACGGCCAATACGCACCCCAGCGCCCAGGCGCTTGCCCTGCGCCAGGCTGTCCGCCGCGGCGCGACTGCACCCACTGATCGCGGACGGCTGTAGGCTGCGTCGCTCCAGGCATGAACACTCAGGCGGAAGTCGCGAAGCGCCTCCTGGAGCCCCGGATCCTGACTCGGTTCCAGCATCGNNTTGCCCCCCAACTCCCCTCGCACTCTGCTTGTGGCCCGCGAGAGGTGCGCCTTTACCGTTCCGTCGCTCAGGCCGGTGGCGCGGCCAATCTCAGCGATCTCCATCTCTTCCACGAACCGAAGCACGAAAACCGTTCGCTGCCGCTCGCTTAGCCCTTCCACTGCCTTCCACACTCGTCCCACCCGTTCCCGCGCCAGCAGTTGCTGTTCCGGCGAGCTTTCGCCGCTGGGCAGCCACTCGCCGGCATCGGCCGCATCCACCTGGTGGGTGCGCATCTGGCGCCAGAACTGCAGCCGGCGATTGCGCCAGTGGTCCTTCTGCAGGTTGATGGCGATCCGCATCAGCCACGTCATGGCGCTGGACTCGCCGCGAAAGCTGGCCCAGTTGCGATGCGCCTTCAGAAAACAGTCCTGCGTCAGCGTCTCAGCCAGGTCCACGTCGCGCGTGGAGGCCAGCAGAAACCGGAAGATCTGCGGACGATAGCTCGCGGCAACGTCAGAGAACTCCTGCGCGGCAATCTCCTCCGCCGTGGCCATGGTCATCGGTTCCAGTGCAGTGCCGGCTGCCATCACTCAGGTAGACGCCGGACTTGCGTGCAAGTTTACAGGGCGGCGCGGTTCTCATTATTCGATTTATTTGATGTTTTGGAATTTTCGGCAGCAATTCAGCACCCGGCGCATCGCTCCCGCCGGATGCCTGATAAACTGTTCGGTAAACGCTTTCCTGACTACCCCCTGCACGAGGTATCCTCCATGCTGCTTGCCTCTCTTCGCCAAGAAGTCCTTCACGCCAACCGCGAAATTGCCCGCCGCGGCCTGGCTCCGCACACCTTTGGCAACGTCAGCGCAATCGACCGCACCGGAACCGAGCCGCTGGTTGTGATCAAGCCCAGCGGAGTCGACTACGCCACCATGACCGCCGCCGACCTCGTAGTCACCAATCTGGACGGCAAAATCGTGGAAGGATCGCTCCGCCCCTCCAGCGACCTCGATACGCATACGCTGCTTTACCTGGAATTTCCCCAGATCGGCGGCGTCGTGCATACCCATTCCGAGTTCGCCACCTCGTGGGCGCAGGCCTGCCGCCCCATTCCGTGCCTCGGCACCACCCACGCCGATTATTTCCACGGGCCGGTACCCGTCACCGAGCCTCTCACCGCGGAGGAAGTAGCCGAGGCCTACGTTCGCAATACGGGCGCGGTCATTGTCCGACGTTTCCGCCGGGATAACCTCGATCCGGTTGCAGTCCCCGGCGTCCTGGTGGCCGGTCACGCACCGTTCGCGTGGGGCAAAACGGCTTCAGAGGCGGTAGAGAATGCCGACGTGCTCGAATACATCGCACGGCTGGCCTTTCGCAGCGTGCTTCTCGGGGCGCCCGAAGCCGGGCTACCCCCCTATGTCAGCGAACATCACTACTTGCGTAAGCACGGTCCGCGAGCCACGTACGGCCAGAAATAGCCTGAGTATCGAGCAAATCGCATCTGTTGGTCGAGATATCGATTTGCATAGGCGCATCCCTTTTGGCATAGTCGCCCTACAATTTCCTGCATTTTCTTTCTTCCTGACTGCCAGCCGTGGTGACATCCGGTACAGCGCGGCGTCGATATCTCACGTATTATCAATGCATTGCCAGGAATCGCTGAATCGACGGTTCCAACACGGTGACATGGCAACTGACGTGCAACTGATATGAATTAGGTGTCCCCCGGAATGGAGACGAATCTTTCAAACCGCTTGCAGGCGACATTGCTGGCCGTGGCCACGGTCGGTCTGGTGCTGTTGGCGGTTTTGAATTTTCGCCAAGAGAGCCATTTTCCGCAGCCGGACGATGGGGTCTGGTGGAGTGAAACGCCGACCGGCATTGGACTGGTTGCGGACAAAGTGCTGGATAATGGTCCCGGCCAACGGGCAGGCATCAAGGCGCATGACCTGCTTACGAGCGTCAACGACACGCCGACGCTTCACGTTTCCGATCTGGAACGCGAGATTTATCGGACGGGTCCGTATGGCAACGCGCGGTATTCGATCGCCCGGGACGGCATTCCGCTCGAAACGCCCGTGCTCGTCATTCCCGAGCCGCTGGACCGGAGCGTACCGCAGGCGCTGCGCATAATTGGATTGATCTATCTGGCCATCGGCCTCTACGTCCTGTTTCGCCGCTGGACCGCGCCCCGCGCGACGCATTTCTACCTCTTCTGCCTGGTTTCGTTCGCACTTTACGCGCTCAAGTTCACCGGTAAATTCGACGCGCTGGACTCGACGGTGTTCTGGGGAAACGTCCTGGCCGAGTCGCTGCAGCCGGCGCTTTTTCTGCATTTCGCCCTCAGCTTCCCTGAAGAGCGGATGAAAAAGCTGGGGCGCCAGTGGCTATTGCCGCTGATTTATGCGCCGGGCGTCGGATTGCTGGGCTTGTGGCTGTGGGCCTTCAACTTCTGGGAGGCGACGGGGCTGCTGAAACACCGCATGGAGCAGGCGGGGACAGCCTACGATGCAGCGTATTACATTCTCGCGGCCGCGCTCTTCCTGCGCAGCTACAGCACAGCCAATACGCCGCTGCTGCGCCAGCAACTGAAGTGGCTCACTCGCGGCGCATTGCTGGCCGTGCTGCCCTTCACGCTGCTCTTTGCAATTCCGTTCTTGTTCGACCTGCATGTGCCGGTGATGCTCATGCGGGTGGCCGGCCTGTCGCTGGTGTTTTTGCCGCTGACCTTCAGCTGGGCCATCGTCCGCTACCGGCTGATGGACACCGACTTGATTTTCAAGCGAGGCGTGGCTTACACGCTGGCCACCGGCCTGCTACTGGGCGCCTACTTCGGCATCATCGCTCTCACGGCGGAGGTGGTGCATACCCGCCTGCCCGAGGCAGTGCGCGAGTGGGGCCTGGCACTCTCCATCCTGATTGCCGCCGCGGTCTTCGAGCCATTGAAGCGGAAGATTCAGACCTGGGTCGACCAGGTCTTCGATCGCCATCGCTACGACTACCGCAAGGCGCTTATTGATTTTGGCCGCGGGCTGAATTCGGAAACGGACCTGAGTGCCCTTCTTGAGTCGATCGTCGAACGGCTGCCGCGCACGCTGCTGGTGGCGCGGGTGGCGGTCTTTCTGGCCGACGAACCTGGCCAGCTGCGGCTGGCCGCTGCCCATGGGCTGCCTGCCGAAGTGCGTTTCGCACAAGACCGCCAAGAGCAGCGCCCGCTGGCTCTGGGCTTCCTGGACTTTGACCAGGCCGATGCTCATTCGCACATCTTCCTTGAAAACGCTCAGCAGGCCCTGCACCTGCCAGAGGATGAGCGGCGCACCGCGGAACTCCTCGACCTCAACTACTATCTGCCCTGCCGTGTGCAGGACGGTTCGGCGTCGCGCACCATTGCCGTCATCGGACTGGGCCGCACCATTGGCGGCGACTTTTTGTCGAGCGAAGATGTGGAGCTCCTGGAGTCGCTGGCCAGCTACATTGGAATCGCCCTGCAGAACGCCAGCTTGTACGCGCGCCTGGAGCGCAAAATCAGCGAGTTTGAGCGGCTGAAGGAGTTCAACGAAAACATCGTCGAATCCATCAACGTGGGCATTCTGGCCATCGACCTTGAAGACCGCATCGAGAGCTGGAACGCGCAGATGGAGGCAATGTATGCGCTCAGCCGCGCGGAAGCTCTCGGCCAGGCACTTCGTGACGTGTTCCCTGCAGAGTTTTGCGATGCTCTCGATGGATTTCGCAACGAGGCCGGCGTTCATCATCTCTACAAATTTCGCCTGACCACCCGCGCCGGCGAACAGCGCAATGCCAACGTTGCCATCGCTCCCCTGCTTTCGCGGGACTTCGTTTCCGTGGGCCGCATCATCCTGGTGGACGACATCACCGAGCGTGTTTCGCTGGAGGCGCAACTGGCGCAGGCCGACAAGCTCAGTTCCATTGGCCTGTTGGCTGCGGGCGTAGCCCACGAAATCAACACTCCACTGGCCGTGATCTCAAGCTACTCGCAGATGCTCACAAAGCAATTGCGCGGCGATCCCAGGCTGAGCCCGGTGCTGGAAAAAATCACGCAACAGAGCTTCCGCGCCGCTGAAATTGCCAATGGCCTGCTGAACTTCTCGCGCACTTCGACAACGGAATTCCGCGCCACGAACCTCAACCAGGTGATTCGCGATACGCTCTCGCTGCTGGAGCATCAGTTCAAGACGGCCCAGATCGAGGTCGATCTCGATTTGGCCGAAGAGCTGCCGCACATTCACGGAAACCCCGGCAAGCTGCAACAGGTGTTCCTCAACCTTCTGCTGAACGCGAAGGAAGCCATGCCTGGCGGCGGAAGCCTGCGGGTGGCAACGCAGATCGCAGCGCCCAACGGATACGTGGAAGTGCTGGTTGCAGACTCGGGCGCAGGCATTGCGCCAGAGCACATGAAGCGCATCTACGATCCGTTCTTCACCACCAAGACCATGCCTAAACCGGGGGATAAACGCGGCACAGGGCTCGGCCTTTCCGTCTCCTACGGCATCATCCAGGAACACGCCGGCAAGATTCATGTCGAGAGCGCCGTGGGCTCCGGCACAACGTTTCATCTCGAGTTTCCCCTGTTGAGGAATTCCGTCCATGCCTGAGGTCGATCTGCCATTGAACCTGTCCGCGCCTGCAACTTCCGGCATATCATCCAACGCCAGCATTCTCGTCATCGATGACGAAGCGGGAATTCGCGACTCGCTTGAAGTGCTGTTGACGTTGGAGGGCTATGCGGTTCGAATGGCCGCCGACGGCGAGCAGGGGCTGCGCATTCTGGAGCTGGAGAACTTCGACCTGGTGCTGCTGGACCTCGCGCTGCCCGGAAGGAGTGGACTGGAGTTGCTGCCGCTGATCAAGGAACGGCAGCCTGAACTTCCGGTCATCATGATTACGGCTTACGGCACCGTGGACAACGTGGTTGAGGCCGTCCGCGCGGGCGCGGAAAACTTTGTTCAGAAGCCCTGGGACAACGAAAAGCTGATGGCCGATATTCGGTCGGCCGTTGCCCGTCACCGCGCCGAAGAAGAGAATCTGCAGCTCAAGCGCACCCTGAAGCAGCGCTACAACTTTGCCAACATCGTGGGCAAGAGCGAGATCATGCTCCGGGTATTCGACCTGGTGGCGCAGGTGGCGCCCAGCCGCTCGACGGTCCTGATTCAGGGCGAAAGCGGCACCGGCAAAGAGCTCATCGCCAAGGCCATCCATGCCAACTCACCCCGCAAAGACAAGCCCTTCGTGCCGATCAATACCGGCGCCATGCCGTCGGAGCTGCTGGAGTCCACGCTTTTTGGACATGTAAAGGGCGCGTTCACCTCGGCGGTGGCTTCGAAGAAGGGCCTGTTCGAGGTCGCCAACGGCGGCACGCTCTTTCTGGACGAAATCGCCACCATGGGCATGGACACGCAGGCCAAGATTCTGCGCGTGCTTCAGGACCGCCGCTTCATGCACCTGGGCGGCATCCAGGAGATCCAGGTGGACGTGCGCATTATCGCCGCCACCAACATCGACCTGCGCCAGGCCGTGCGCGACGGGCGCTTTCGCGAGGATCTTTTTTACCGCCTCAACGTCATCACCGTGGATCTGCCGCCGCTGCGTTCGCGCCGCGAAGATATTCCCCTGCTCTCCCAGCACTTCCTCGAGTTCTACGCCAACGAAAACGGCATGGCTCCCCGCAAGCTGTCATCGGACGCGATGCGCGCCCTGGTCGATTACGATTGGCCGGGCAACGTGCGCGAACTCGAAAACTCCATCGAACGCGGCGTTGTGCTTTCATCGGGGCCGGTGATTGGCTCAGACCTGCTGCCCGGTCACATCAGCGGCCGCAGCTTTCAGGACGCTCTGCTCGAACACAACCCCAACGCTTCGCTCTTCGACATTCTCGAAGACATCGAACGCCGCATCATTGTGGAGAAGCTGGAGCGCTGCAACTGGAATCAAACCGACGCGGCCGAGCAGTTCCACATTCCGCTCTCGACCCTGAACCAGAAGATCAAGCGGCTGAACATTGAGATTCGGAAGCGCGGCAGAGAGTAAGGCGAGGGAACAGGGATCAGACAATCCCACGCGGGTTTTCCACCCTCATCGTCAGCCCTATTCCCTAATTTCTGCTCCTTCATCTTTTTTAGAACTCAGATGACAAAAGCGGCTACCATGACACTGTAGGTTCGAGGGGCGGCCGATGGAACAACTTGATCGCATTACACGAGACCCGGCGGTGATGGGCGGCAAGGCGTGCATTCGCGGCATGCGTGTGACGGTTGCGATGATCGTAGGGCAAGTCGGCGCCGGCCACAGCGTCGATGACATCCTCGCAAGCTATCCCTATCTGGAACAAGAAGACGTGATGCAGGCCCTTCGCTATGCTGCTTGGCTTGCCGAAGAGCGCGAGGTATTGCTGGCTACGGCATGAAGCTGCTAGTCGATATGAACCTCTCTCCGCGCTGGATAAGTATTCTGTCCGAGGCAGGTATCGAGGCGACCCATTGGTCAAAGATAGGATCAGCGACGGCGCCGGACTCGGAAATCATGTCTTATGCGAGGGACAATGGTTACACAGTTCTCACGCACGATCTTGACTTCAGCGCAATTCTTGCCGTTACCCACGGCGAGAAGCCTAGTGTCGTTCAGATTCGCGCCGAAGACGTGAGCCTCGACGCGATTGGCAAACAGGTCGTAGCCGCCTTGATCCAAATGACATCCGAATTGGAAGAGGGTGCATTGCTAACGGTCGATCCGAAGCGCGTACGCTTGCGCCTACTGCCGTTGAAGTTTCGGAGTTGACTGCCGTCGCACCTCGAAAACAAAGACGCGTGATTCCCTAGTCCAGCGCCTTCATCCACTTCTTCAAAAAACCCCGCATTTCCGTTGGCGGACGCATCCACAAATCCGCCGCCGTCTCGCGGGGATCGGGACGCATGAGCACGCTGAGGTGCGGGCCGGTAGCCTTGTTAATCGCGATGAACGCGGCTTCGTCGGTCAGGTCGTCGCCGACATAGGCCACTGGAGTGCCGGGGGCTGTCTCCGCAACGAGAGCCGCAACGGCGCCGCCCTTGTTGCGCCCCACGCGCAATTCCAGTCCCCCTTCGAACTCAAGCAGCGTCAAGCCTTCCAGGCGCGACATAGGCTCAAAAATCTCGCGCGTCCGCGCCTCAATAAACTTCGCGGTGCGCGGAGAAGCGCCGCGCCAGTGCATCACTGCCGCGTTCGGCTTGTCTTCGAACTGGCCGCCGAGATTGCTGTGGCGCAGGTGTTCGCGCAGTTCGTCAAGCCGGCGCTGGGTATCGGGCGGCGCCTGTTCCAGTTCGCGCTTGCCGTCGGGATGAAGCCTCTCTGCGCCGTGCAGGCCCCACACCTCAAGAGGCGCATCGAGAAGCGGAGAATAGCTCCGCAGCAGCGGTCCGATCTCCTTGGCAGGGCGGCCGGTAATCACAACCATGCGGGTTCTTCCCTGATGTTGAATGCGGGCCATTGCTTCACGCACACCGGTCCAGGGGTGCGCCTTGGTGCGGTCCACTCGAAAGGGCGCCAACGTGCCGTCATAATCCAATAGCAACAGGGGAGATTTGCCCCGTGAAAAGGTCCCGAAAAATTCGTCGAGCTTCTTTTTTGTCTCGTCAGTCACGCCTTGCTCGCCTTCTAAGCTAATCTGCGGTTCGCCTCGTCCGCTTCTTGAATTGGAATCGGCTCCGGGCGACCCGGATTTGTCATCTCAATGTTTTCGATGCGCAATTCGCGCAGATCGCCTAGTATGCTGGCGGCCCAACGGTAAACATTGTGTTCCATCACCTGGCGCCTCATGCGCTGCATGCGCATGCGACGCTCTCCCGGAGCCATCTCCAGGCCGCGATGGATGGTCTCGGCCACTCCATTGATGTCATACGGATTCACGATCAGAGCATCTCGCAGTTCTACCGCCGCGCCTGTGAATTTGCTCAGCACCAGCACGCCATCGCCGTCGTCACGCGCTGCCAGATACTCCTTGGCCACGAGGTTCATACCGTCGTGAAGCGATGTCACAAGGCACATATCCGCAGCGCGATACCATGCACTCACTTCCTCGTGGTTGCACTGGCGTTCAATCAGGATCACGGGCCGCCAATTCGCCGTCTGGAAGCGATTGTTCACCTGCATCACCATCTCTTCGACATGGCGGCGGAGTTCGACATAACTCGGGATTCGGGTGCGGCTGGGGGCGGCGATCTGGACCATAGTCACGCGTTCGCGGTGCCAAGGATGCTCCTCGAACAGCCGCTCGATGGCCATCAATCGCTCCACGATGCCTTTGGTGTAGTCCAGGCGATCGACGCCGACGATGATGCTTGTGGCACGGACGCCAAACTCCTGCAGCAGATGTTCCCGCGTGGATCCTTCCCGAGCCATTCGCGGCGCGCCGGAACCATCGATGGCCACACTGACCGGGTAGGGGCCGATCGCGGTGGTGTGTCCGTGCCTGCGGGTGGTCATGTGTTCGCGGTCGGTTCGCGCCTCCAGCACCCGGTCGACGGTGGCCAGAAAGTTGTGGCAGTGCAGAGGGATGTGGAATCCGATGAGGTCGGCGCCGAGGAGCCCTTCCAGCAGTTCACCCTGCCAGGGGCAGATGCCAAACGCCTCCGGATTCGGCCACGGAATGTGCCAGAAAATAGCTACGCGCGCGTCGGGCCGGGCGGCTTTCACCATCCGGGGCAGCAGGGCGAAGTGGTAGTCCTGCACAAAAACAATGGGGTTCACGCTGCCTTCCATCTCATGCAGCAGCGCCCTGGCAAATTTTTCATTGACCCGCTGGTAGGCTTCCCAGTCCGCATCTCGAAAAATGGGCCGCGTGTGTGCGATGTGGCACAAGGGCCACAGTCCTTCATTGGCGAAACCGTCGTAGTAGTTGGCTTCCTCTTCGGCGGATAGCCACACGCGCCTCAGCGTGTAGCGGGGGTCGTCAGGCGGCACCCGAAGGCGGTCGAACTCGTCCACGTTTGCCATGTCTTCATTGCCGCTGCCATGGGCCACCCAAACGCCGTCACAGGCTCGAAGCACCGGCTCGACCGCCGTCACCAGCCCACTGGGGGGAACCACGCACACGGTTTCCTTTCCCCGGCGGATGTGCATGTAGGGTTCGCGGTTTGAGACCACAAAGATGCGGCTGGAGCCCGTACGTTGGCGCACATGCACGGTCAGCCGCTCGGCCGTCCAAAGATTCTCGCCCGCCTCGCGCAGGCGTGCCTCGGCTGTGGCGGCTGCGCGCGCCTCGAACAGGCTCTCTGTGATGGTCTCCACTTCGCGGGCCAATGAAGAAAACAGGCCCAGATCTGCTTCATTCTCCCCTGTTCGAGCGTCATCGTGGCCCAGGCGCAGACTCCGCAGCCGTTCGGCAAGCCGTGTGACGGGGCGCATCAGGAACCACCGCACCATCAGCACGGTAACGCCCACGATCAGGATTACGTATGCTGCCATCCGCCAGAAGGTCTGCCTCCAAACCGAAGCGCCTTCAGCGCCGATATAGCTTGCATCTTCCAGCACCACCAGCGCGCCGGCCGCCTGCCCGTTCACATGCAGCGGCACCGCTTCCGCCAGCCATTGACCGTTCCCGGTCCGGCCAAATGCTCCCGCATTGGCGCCCCGCTTAATGGCCTGCTTCACGGGGCCCGGCGGCAGTGCTTTGAACACATCCACCGGCCCCGATGAGGTGATCAGCGCCCCGTGAGCGTCATAGACGGCCAGCCCAAGCGCTTCCTCGTGATCGCGCAACTCCGCGGTCACAGCATCGGTTTCCGGCTTCTCGCCGGCGGTCAAGGCACGCTCGATGTACGGCTGCAGGCTGGTGCCCAACCAGACCGTTCTGCGCTCCAACTCCCGACGCAGCTCGTGTTTGTGAGCCAGCACCTCAAAGTAGGTGGACGCAATAGACACGAGGGTGATGCCCGCAATGAGCGCGACGATCAGCCTTATGCGAAAAAAACGCATCCCAACCCCCCTGTCGCGGACACACCACCCCGTCGATTCATTGTAAGCACATGACGGACCAGATACTAAGATGCTCAAATCCGAGGATTCGGCGGTCCCGCACGGTCGTGGACTGGTGAAATTAGTGCATGGACAGCGTAACTTTTTCCCTCTGATACTGTTGAAAACCGCACAATTCCCCGTCCGCTGGGCTGCCCCCGCCCCATGCGCTATCCTGTCGAGGAGAGGCGCGCGTCCAGCAGAGTAACGCGGGTCTCGGAAGCACCCCCATACGATGGCGATTGCACAGATCGATAGAACCGCCAAACATATCGTGCTGACCGTACAGGACTATTCCCGGTTCGCGTACCGGGCTGTGCTTAACCTGTTCAGCCGGCCCATTTATTGGGTCGATTTCCTGTTGCAGGCCGAAATCATCGGCGTCGGCTCCGCCGCGATCGTGCTCCTTGCCGGTTTTTTCACCGGTGCGGTGCTGGCCGTGCAATCGGCCGCGACGCTGGCGCAGTTCGGCGCTACCGCGGTGACCGGCCGGTTCGTCAGCATGACCATGATTCGCGAACTGGGCCCCGTGCTCACCGGCATCATGGTCTCGGGCCGCAACGCATCTTCCATGGCCAGCGAACTGGGTTCCATGGTTGTGACCGAACAGATTGACGCCATGCGCGCCCTGGGCGTGGACCCCGTTCGCAAACTGGTGACACCCCGTCTGGTCGCCACCGTAACCATGCTCTTCTTCCTCACCATCATCTCCGACGCCTTCGGCATCCTGGGCGGTGCCGGAGTCACCATCTTCATGAATGGCCAGAACGGCACCCAGTACTTCTCCGAGGCGTATCAGTACCTCCACTATCCCGACATTCTGCAGGGACTGGTGAAGCCGCTCTTCTCCGGCTTTATTATCGCCAGCATCGGCTGCTTCTACGGTCTCAGAACAACGGGAGGCACCCAGGGCGTGGGCCGCTCCACCATTCAGGCGGTTGTCTCTTCCTCAGTGCTCATCATTGTTGTGGACCTCCTCCTTAGCCAGATCATGGTCGCCACCTTCAACCGATGATCGATACCTCGATTCTCACCCCGTATGCGCCGCTTCCGTCGACGGATCCTGTGCTCATATTCCGCAAAGTCTCCATCGCGTTCGACGGACCTCCTGTGCTTGAGGACATCACCTTCTCCGTCGGTCCCCACGAAACGCGTATCGTGCTGGGACCGGCCGGCGTGGGCAAGAGCGTGCTGCTCAAACTGGCCAACGGCCTCCATTGCCCCGACAGCGGCAGCATCCTTCTTTTTGGCGACGACATTGTCCGCACGCGCGAATCGAAGATGTTCGCCTTGCGCAAGCGCACCGGAATGGTCTTCCAGGAGGGAGCGCTGTTCGATTCGCTCACCGTTCGCGACAACGTGGCGTATCAGCTGATCCAGGAACTGGTGCCGGACGACGAGATCGACCTCCGCGTCCACGAAGCACTCCGCTTCGTTGGTCTGGAGGAGACCTTTGGGTTTTATCCGGGCAGCCTTTCGGGCGGCATGCGTCGCCGCGTCGCCATTGCAAGGGCCCTCATCCGGCACCCCGAATTGGTGCTCTACGATTCGCCGACGGGTGGCCTCGATCCTGTCACATCCACCACCATCATCGAACTGATCATGAAGCAGCGCGATGTGTACACGACGCCTTCTCTGCTGGTGACCCACCGCCTGCAGGACGCATTCACCATGTGTACTCATCGGTTCGACACGGAAACGAACGGCATGGTTCGCCTTCCTAAGGGCGAGACCGACCCCAACACAACGTTCCTGATGCTGAATGAAGGCCGGTTGATCTTCGATGGCTCGCTGCACGACCTCGTGCACAGCAAGGATCCCTTTGTGCGCGAGTTTCTGGACTGATTTCCGCATGAGTACCGTGACTTGACGATCTTGTAATTGCGCCCACGAACTTGGGTGCCCCACCCTCGCCGCGTCTTTGTTCTTGCGGCGAGGGTGGGGTAGCATGATGCGGCTGTGTCCTATTTTGGCGTCGCTGGCTCTCGGATCGTTTTACCGCTCGCCTGACACACGAAGAAGGTTTCGTTTGGGTTTGGTTCGGAACTCTTCGTCTGCAAAAGCGGTGCATTATGTACGCCGCAGACGGGCGGGTTTGAGTCATTCCTTCTGAAGCACTGTTGGGGCATATGCGATTCTCCCGAAAGAATTATAGGTCGTGTGCCTCACCCCTATAGACTTGTTTATAGAGTTCCTTGATTGCGGAAATCCCAAGCCATTAATGCCAGTCGAGGAACGCCCAGTCCCTTGCATAAGCGAACTATGATCGGTAGAATTCGCGCCTGTGGAAAAAGGAAAGGATGTTCATTTTGTGAGTGGGTCAACTGAGTACGAGCAAAAGCTAAGAGACCCTCGTTGGCAGAGAAGACGACTTGAGATCTTCCAACGCGATAAATGGACCTGTCAACTTTGCTCACGGACTGATCTTGAGCTACACGTCCACCACCTCCACAGAACGACAGAAAACCCGTGGGATGAGCCGGATTTGCACCTCCTCACTGTGTGCAAGCTTTGCCACGAACAGCAACCCTCCAATCCTCACGGTGGCTTTAGTCCTCCAAAACGCGAGTACAAGACTGATGCCGAGTGGTGGCAGGAAAACTCTTGCGAGTACGATACACGGACTCAGCAGGAGCTCTCAATGGAAAACGTTCAAGGCTATACCGTTCGAGAAGCCATGAACAAACTCAGCCAAATCAAGAAGCGAATCCACGATTTGAGGCTCGCTGCGGAGAGTGGGGTCAACGGGCGCAGGACTGAGAAGTCCAAACAGGACCGAAATCCTTGGCTGATTGAGCTCCGAGAGATTCTAAAGGAGGAGAGTGATCCAGAGAAGGCTGAAGTCATTCGGCTCGAAATTGAAGAGTTAGAAGAATACGAAGACGAAGATGATAACTGGCTGCCGAAATGAAAGTGAGCATGACCAGTGGAATGATCGGAACGGCCTCCATGACTGACGTGTGCGGACGTGAGAGCAATGGCTGATATTTTTGTGAGCTTTATACATGAAGAGGAAGACGCGGCCAGCGAATTGGAGCGATTTGTCCGCGATGTTTTCGACAATCGAGTGGATTCGTTTATGTCGTCGGAAGGGTGGATTCATGCCGGTGACGAATGGATGCGCCGAGTATTTGACGAACTGGATCACGCAAAAGTACTCATCTCGATGCTGAGCCCAGCCTCAGTTGGGCGTCCTTGGATAAACTTTGAGGCAGGGGCGGGATGGTTTGGCAGGAAGAAGGTGATTCCGGCATTGTTTTGTGGATTGTCAATTAGCGATCTCAAGCAGCCACTTTCAAGCCTGCAAGCAGTTGAACTTGAGAATTATGCAGGGATATCCTACCTCGTCAGTTCAATTGCATTTCATCTGAAAATCGATCCTCCTAATAAGCCAGCCTTCGCAAGCACGGAGGTATCATTAGGCAATCTGAATCAGAATGAGAATGAGAGAGTATTGGCCCCGTACAAGCGATTAAGAAACAGCCTGAAGGAGCTTCGCCCCTAACGAGCTGGGTGCCCCACCCTTGGATTTTCAAGGGTGGGATTGAACAGAGCTGACCGGCTTCTCCGCAGGTCCCATCTCAAACTTGGGTGCCCCAGGTCTCGTCTTTGAGACCTGGGCGACCGCTCACCTATGCGGTCGCAGTACAAGTTCGAAACCGGCCACGTTGCTATCGCCGCGCGACACACTCTGAATCAGGGTGTATTTCCCCGCTCCTTCCCAATCTGCTAGCCTTGCTGGTTCCAGTTGCAAACGAAAGAGGCGGTGCTATCATGGGCTTCAAATTTCAAGGCTTTGATTTTCTTCATCTCGATGCGAGTTTCAGTGAGGACGAGCTGCTGGTCCGCAGAACAGCGCGGGACTTTGTCGAAGACAACCTCATCCCCATCATTGAGGACTGCTTCCGCGAAGAACGCTTTCCGCGCGAGCTGGTGCCCGTGATGGGCGAACTGGGCTTCTTCGGCGCCAACCTCGAGGGCTACGGCTGCGCGGGGATGTCGAACGTGGAGTACGGCCTGGTGATGCAGGAGCTGGAGCGCGGCGACTCGGGCTTTCGCAGCTTCGTCAGCGTCCAATCGGCGCTGGTCATGTATCCCATTTACACCTTCGGCTCCGACGAGCAGAAGAACAACTGGCTCCCCGCCCTTGCCACCGGCGAAAAGCTGGGCTGCTTTGGCCTCACCGAGTCCGGCTTCGGCTCCAACCCCGGCGGTATGACCACCACCGCCCGCAAAGTCGGCGATGAGTACATTCTGAACGGCGAGAAGATGTGGATCACCTCCGGCAACATCGCGGACGTAGCCGTAATCTGGGCCAAGGTCGAGAATGAAGCGGGACGCGTTCGCGGCTTCCTGGTCGAGACCGACCGCCCCGGTTTTCGCGCCGATGAGGTACACGGCAAGTGGTCGCTGCGCGCCTCGGTCACCAGCGGCCTGTCGCTGCAGGATGTTCACATCCCGGCGGCTAACCTGTTGCCCGGCACAGGCGGCCTGAAGAGTCCCCTGATGTGCCTCAACCAGGCCCGCTACGGTATCAGTTGGGGCGCGATTGGCGCAGCCATGTCCTGCTACGACACCGCACTGCAGTACGCCAAGTTCCGCAAGCAGTTTCGCGGCGAGCCCATCGCCAGCCACCAGCTCATCCAGGAAAAGCTGGTGTGGATGGTGAGCGAAATCTCCAAGGGCCAACTGCTTTCGCTCCATGTGGGCCGCCTGAAAGATGCGGGCACCGTGGGCCATCAACACATCTCGCTGGCCAAGCGCAACAACGTGTGGATGGCTCTCGAAACTGCGCGCATGGCCCGCGACATCCTGGGCGCCAACGGCATCACGGAGGACTACCCCATCATGCGCCACATGATGAATCTGGAATCTGTAAAGACGTACGAAGGCACACACGACATTCACGCCCTCGTGATTGGCCAAAATATCACGGGTATTCCTGCGTATTAGGGTTCAGGCTTTTGCACAAATGATCTCTTCGTACCGGTCGGGCAAACTGGATGAAGACAAGAAGCTCGTGCTGATCGACTTCGGGCTGCTGACAAGGTACTGAATCCGCCAGTGTGCTGTCTCAGAAGTCCGCACCAAAAACGAATGTCATCCTGAGCGAAGTAGGTCGCGTTCTTTGCGACCTGCGCAGTCGAAGGATCTGCGGTTCAAACGGCACAAATATGTCGCGAACTTCAGAGACAGGACGCCAGGTCATCGCCCGAATGGAGAAGGGAGATTTGTCTCTTGATGCCGCCTGGCTCGCCAACTGCGAGAAAAGCACTCGAGTGACGATCGCGTGCATTTAACTGGCCACTTCAATCGCCGTTCCCGCCATCGTCCTGCTTGCTTGTACCATCAATTTCCACTGGACTTGACCGCGCCCCCCTGCGTAAAGTTATTTGCGTACTGAATGGAAACCTTTTCAGAGGAAATCGTGCCGCAGCGATGGGGTTTCTACGCTGCGGGATACGTTGAGTTTGGGGAAAGGGCGGAACGACGGATCAGGGGCAGATGCAAGCCTCCGGGACCGATATCCTGATGGCTTTGGGCCGGATTGATTCGTCGGGCTATCGCCCTGACCTGCCAGCTCTGACCTGGCAGCCCCGACACACCGGCTCCGGCCGCCAGGTTTTTGAGAATCCATGAGTGACGCTATGAGACAGTTGTTACGAAGGAGCTGTTTTGAAACTCACGTCCGTTGATTGGTTGATCATGCTGCTTTACTTCGTGTTTGTGCTGGGCATCGGTTTTGCCCTCAAGCGCTACATGAAGACGAGCAAGGACTTCTTCCAGGCCGGACGTGCACTGCCCGCCTGGATCTGCGGCCTGGCCTTTATCAGCGCCAATCTCGGCGCGCAAGAGGTCATCGGCATGGGTGCCTCGGGCGCAAAATACGGCCTTGAGACCGCGCACTTCTACGGCATCGGCGCCATTCCGGCCATGATCTTCGTGGGCATCTTCATGATGCCGTTCTATTACGGATCGAAGGCTCGGTCGGTGCCGGAATTTCTGCGCATGCGCTTCGACGAGAAGACCCGCGCGCTCAACGCATGCTCATTTGCCGTGATGACCGTATTCAGCTCCGGCATCTCGATGTACGCGATGGCGCGGCTCATCCAGGCGCTGCATGTTTTTGATTCGCTGTTCGCCGCCATGGGACGGCCGCCGGAGGACATCTTCACCTTCTCCATCGTGCTGTCGGCCGTCATCGTGCTGGCTTACATTTTTCTAGGCGGACTCACGAGCGCCATTTACAACGAGGTGCTGCAGTTCTTCCTGATCATTGCCGGTTTTTTGCCGCTGGTGCTGCTGGGCCTGAAGAACATCGGCGGGTGGGCCGGCCTCAAGGCCTCAGTTCCCGTTGCCTACATGCATGAGTGGAAGGGCGTGATGCACGCCAACACCAACCCCATGGGCATCGAGATTATCGGCATCGGCATGGGCCTGGGATTCGTGCTCGGCTCGGGCTACTGGTGTACCGACTTCCTGGTGATCCAGACCGCGATGGCGTCGAAAGATATGGAATCGGCGCGGCGCGTTCCGCTGATCGCGGCCATTCCCAAGATGTTCTTCCCGTTCCTGGTGATTTTGCCCGGGCTGCTGGCCATCGGACTGCCCACGCCGAAGACCACGACAACCGTGCGCACTGAGAACGGCGCCATCATCCACGAGATCAACGTCGTCTCTCCCCAAGTGGCGCAGGGCAGGGGCCTGGTGCCCGCCAAGATCAATCCGGTAACAGGCAAGGCAATGCTGACGGCGAGCGGCCAGCCGCTGCTTGACTATGACATGGCCACGCCCAATATGTTGCTGCATTACTTTCCGACCGGCATTCTGGGCCTTGGATTGACAGCGCTGATGGCCAGCTTCATGAGCGGAATGGCTGGGAATGTGACGGCATTCAATACGGTGTTCACCTACGACCTGTATCAGTCCTACATTCACAAGGGTGGCAGTGACCGCCACTACATGGCGGTGGGCCGCTGGGCCACGGTGGGCGGCATCCTGCTGTCGATTGCGACAGCGTATGCGGCCATCAACTTCAACAACATCATGGACACGCTGCAACTGGTGTTTTCGTTTGTGAACGCGCCGCTGTTCGCGACGTTCCTGCTGGGAATGTTCTGGAAGCGGGCGACGGGGCATGGCGCTTTTGCGGGCTTGATTGCGGGCACCGCCGGGGCGGTCCTGCACCACGGGCTTGTACTGCCCATCGAGGCGCACGCCGGAATTCACGGCGGATGGATCACGGTGCTGCACCACTATCCCAGCGACATGGCGCAAAACTTCTGGGGAGCCATCTTCGCCTTCAGTATCAACTTCGTGGTGTGTATTGTGGTGAGCCTCATGACCAAGGCAAGGCCGGAGTCGGAGCTCGTGGGGCTGGTCCACTCGCTCACACCCAAACCGCCGCGCGCGCATCTACAGTGGTGGAAGAGCCCCGAGGCACTGGCCGTGGCAATCCTGTTGGTGGCTGTCGCACTGAACATTTTCTTTGCCTGAGGGAGAAGAGGAAACGATGAATCTCGATCTGCGCATTCCCATGGGGCTGATGTTCACGCTGGTCGGCGTGATCCTCACGGCATTCGGAGCGGCCACCAACAGCAACCAGGCGCTCTATGCCCGCTGCCTTGGCATCAACGCCAATCTCTGGTGGGGACTTGTGTTGTTGGTGTTTGGGCTCACGATGTTCCTGATGGGTCGCCGGGGGCAGAAGCGGATGGCAGAGTTGCCGCCCGAGCCTGTGGACCCCACGGCGGTGCGGCGGGGACACTAAAGCCAGTGGTCAGTGGTCAGTGGTCAGTGGTCAGGGAACAGGGAATAGGGACTAGGGAAGAGATTGGCTCAACGAAGTCCGGGTGCCCCATCCTTGACCCGTCTTTTGGGGCAAGGGTGGGTTGGCCAACATCGACCCGCCAACCTGCTAACTCGCCACGGAGGGTTCGGTTCGGGCCACCCGCGCACCCCCGCCATAGAGCGCAATCGTAAATCGAGACGGAGTGGCGTTCGGGTCCGAGTCCGATCGGGTACCCCCTCCCTCCCCGGCCCTGCAATGTGGGACGCTACTGACATGAAATAGGGGTTTCCGCAGCCGCATCGCCGTGCCCGTTCACGCCAGGTTCAAGTAACTCCTCACTCCATAGACCCTCGCGAGCGGTGACTGCTGCGAGTCCAACTTCATCTTGGTCTCCGTGCTAAACTTCCTCCAAAAGCTCGGACTAACTTCGATTTGTTGAGAGGCCCACTGTGCGACGTTATAACGTACTCTTGTTTGCGGTTCTACTACTTACACTCACGGCCACTCAAAGAGCGATGTCCCAACAGCAACAAACGGGTTCAGACGAGCCGTCGTTCCGGCTGACGTCGACGTTGGTCTTCCTCGATATCACAGTGGTCGACAAGAGCGGAAATCCGGTGGTGCAGGGCCTCACGAAAGACGACTTCACCATCACTGAGGACAACAAGCGTCAGCGCATCTTCTCATTTGAAGCGCCCGAGTCGCACGTGATAAGTGCGAACAGCGAAGACGACAATCCAGACGGTAAGGCTCCCATCACAATCTTCGTGCTCGATCGCCTCAACTCGGCCATGGATGAGTTCGCGCAGGTCCGCGAGTCGGTGCGCACATTTCTCTCCGCGCAGCCTGACCAGTTGGCCTCTCCCGCGGAGATGATGGTCATCGGCAACGACTCGCTCGAGATGGTGCAAGGCTACACTCGCAGCAAGGCCGACCTGTTGAGAGCGCTGTCACAGGTGCAATCGGCCATACCCTTCAAACTTCAGCACAGCGACTTCGATGGCGAGCGGGCTCAGCAATCCATTAACGCCCTCGAGCAGATCGCCGTGCAAAATAAGGGCGTCCCCGGTCGTAAAAATGTCTTCTGGATCGGTCCCGGTGGTCCCACGCTCAGTCGAGCAGCGGCCGGGCCGAAGCTGGACAGTTGGAAACCCTACGTGCACGTCGCGGAAAACCTGCTGGTCGAGGCACGGATCAGCCTCTTTATCATTTTTCCCGCAATGAAGGTTGAGACCGTGGGGACCACCGATTCCGTTGCTGAATCACTCGCCATCGGCAACAACAGTCCGCTCACCGGCGACGTCAACTTCGCTCTGTTCGCGCGTGAGACCGGCGGCGGCCTCTTCTACAACCGCAACGACCTTCGCACCGAACTCACAGAGTCCCAGCAACTCGGATCTCATTACTTCACGCTGACTTATCGGCCCGGCAACGAGAATCCCGATGGCAAATTCCGTCGCATCCAGGTCACTCTGCGCGATCCCAATCTACGTGCAGTTACCAAGGAGGGCTACTTTGCCAGAGACAAAAATGTGCCCTTCGATGCGCGACAGCAGACCATCCTCAACATCACTGAGGCAGCTCATTCGAGCATTCCCATCACCGCGCTGGAGATGAAGCTTTCCGACGTCGTGCGGCACCCTGAAGCTGGGACGGCGCAGTTCGTGGTGCACCTGACGGCGAAGAACCTCGGCTGGCTGCCGACGGCCGACGGAAAGAAGACCGCGAACCTGACCATGGCCATGATGAGCCTGTCCGGCAACAAGAACATCCTGGCATCCAAGTTTGAGAAGTTGACGCTGTGGTCCACCGCGCCCGATCCAAACCGGCTGGCCGAAGAGGTACGCGTGCGGCTCACCAGCCAGGTTCCAGCCAAGACTCAGATGGTGCGCATCGTGCTGGAGACCGCCGACGGAGGACGGATGGGGACCGTTGATCTGGATCGCAAGACGATCGATGCCGCGCCTGCGATTTCAGGGCCTGCGACCCAATCGACGTCACCCCAGCCACGCCTGGTGCATCCGTCGTCGCCTGCGGCAGGTTCTGGAGGTCTTTGAGGTCTATTTGCCACACCTGGCCGATGTACCGATGCCGGGGGCACGCTGGCTGAGGCCTATCCCGGGTAGCCGCCGGTGATGTATCCCTCAAGTGCCTGGATGGCCTGCGCCTGGCCGCTGATCACCCATTTCACAAGATCGCCGATGGAGATCACGCCCACCACCCGTTCGTCCTGCAACACCGGAAGATGGCGGAAATGGTGTTGGGTCATCATGGCCATGCATTCGTCCACGGTGTGCTGCGGGCTCACGTAGACAACCGGGCTGGTCATGATCTCCCTGACATGGGTTTCTTTTGACAGATGGCCCATCAGGACGCCCTTGCGCGCGTAATCGCGCTCTGACAGGATGCCGACCAGCCGATCGTTGGAGCAGACCAGCAAGGCGCCGACATCGTGCTCTGCCATCAACGCAAGGGCCTCGTAGACCGAGTTCTCGGGCTCAATCGACAGCGCTCTGTTTTGGTTCTTGGTCTTCAGCACCGATTCAATCGTGTCGGAAACTTTCATCGGACTCTCCTGGCCGTTGGCAGCCACCTATCGTATGTGTAACCCACTCTGGGCGGGCCTTGTGTTGGGGAACCACGGCGTTTTTCGATTGGTGAAGATCTTAAGTGATCCGCATGTGCGCCGTGGGGCCGGCTGATTGTGCAAGCGGCGGGAAGCCTCCGCCAGCCGACCGATTCTACACTCGGTCAATATAGAACATTCGCATTGTTACAGGACAGTGAAGCGTGGAAATCGGCAAATTCGTGGGGAAAAGTGGGTTCTGTAAGCCACGCACCTAAACGGCATCCTATTCCCTAGTCCCTGTTCCCTAGTCCCTAATCGTCATCCGGTCCCACGCGAAACCGCATGTTCCGGTAGTCGAACGTGTAGCTGCGTAACTGGTCGAGAACGTCGATGCCCAGGATTCCGTACACATCGTCCAGAGCCGCGGACCCAAGCGGCTGGGTCAGCACCTGGATGTAGTGGGCATGAACGGTGTTTGGCCCCACGGCCAGCGGGATGGTTTCAGCGACATACGCGGGCTGGGGCGCGTAGGTCTGTGCACCTGGCAGGGTGAACAACTCCATCTTCTGCTCTGCAAAATCCGCCGAGTGCTCGTCGTAGTAGCGGGACGTGACGTAGCTCTGCTGGCCTGCGGCGTCCAAAGCATACATCCGCTCGTTCCCCAGGTCACCGAGCGCCACAATCATCTGATCGCCATCCAGAAAGAAACGCGCGCCAGTTGGAGCCGCAGCCTTTGCCGGCTCGGGCTGCACCTGTTTGACGGGACGGATCTCGATGGTGGCATCGGCGGTGATGGTGAGGCTGCCGAGCGCAGCCAGCGCGGGATAGCCCACCACTCCCTGCACCTGGTACCGCGAGTGTGCAAACCAGTAGTCCGCATCCTCAAAGACGAAGGCCGTCATGTTGTGGAACGTGATGCGGCCCCCGACGGTAAAGCGGGGAATGACCGTGACATGGACCTGCATCGGCTTGCCGGTCAGCGTGTGGATCGTCGCTGCCTCAGCGGAAACCTTGAGGCCCACTTCACGGGCCAGCGAGCGTGAGATCAGATTGAAGGGCGCAGTCGGGTCGAGCATCCAGGTGTGCGGCTGGGCATCCACGAACACGGGAAGATCGGTAAGGCCGAGCGGATTCTTGCTTACCTGCAGCAAAAACGGGTCGCAGGGATCGACGGTCATGGGCGGGTTGGCCGCGGCCAGAGGCAGCAGTTTGAGCGGCATCTCGATCTCGTCCTGTTCGTCCGTGCTCAGCTTGCCCTGCAGACGCGTTTCCAGGGTCTGATAGGCCTTGGCCGCCTTGGTTAAGTCGCCGATGCGCAGGTAGTCCTCGGCCAAGGCTTTTCGCAGAAGCTTTTCGTGCGCCGCATCGCCGCTGGCTGCCACCTTGTCCACCAGCGGCTCAAGCAACTGAATGGATTCCTTGGGATCGTTCTCGCGATTGGCCAGAATGCCTCGGTACAACTCGGCCTGATCGGGAGGCAACTTGTCCAGCTCTTGCTCGACGCGCAGAAATTGGTGGTCGGCCAACAAGGTCTGCATGCGCGCGTCGGCGTCAAGCCCGCTGCTGGTCCCGGTGTGAACTTGTGCTCCGGCGCCGGGTTGTTGCTGAGCGGGCGGCTCAGGGGCCGGCGCGCTTTGCTGCGCCGGTTGCAGCGCGGCCGCGGTGGGAGCGGCAAACACAGCCACAACGAGCAAAGCGACCGCCAACACCACCGTCAATCCCAATGCCAAGCGCCGGCGATTGTCCGTCGCGCCTCTGTAAACTCCGCTCATTCTTAGTACGAAGGTAACAGATTGAACCGAGCTTCGATTCGGCGGGTTTTCTGCCCATTGAAACGCTGTTAACCGCAGGTCGGTACACTAGTTATAGCCAGACATGAAGAAAAAGACGATCGAACATTACGAAATTGTCCGCCGGCTGGGCGCCGGTGGCAGTGGGGTGGTCTACCTGGCCACCGACACGCTGTTGCAGCGTCCGGTGGTGTTGAAGATTCTGCGCACCGGACTGCTCTCCGCGCAGCAGTTGCGCACCACGGTGCTGCGCGAGGCGCGGCTGGCCTCGGCCATTGAGCATCCCAATGTCTGCGCCATCTATGAAGTGGGAGAGAGCGGCGACGAAGGCTACATCGTGATGCAATACGTGCCCGGCCAGTCGCTGGACCAGCTCATCGCGCGCGGCCCGGCGAGTCTGCAACTGGTGCTCTCCGTGGGCATCCAGGTGGCTGACGGTCTTCAGGCAGCGCACGCGCTGGGCATCTTCCATCGCGACTTGAAGCCGCAAAACGTGATGCTGACTGATGGCGGCCTGGCCAAGATTCTCGACTTCGGCCTGGCGCGCCGGCTGCGGCCCGAGGATGCAAGCTTTGATCCCGGCAAGCCCGCGTTGGCCAAGGACGCGTCCATGGCGGCAACCTACACGGCGCGCGGGGGAACCATCCGCTACATGGCTCCCGAACAGTTCGTCACCGGCCAGTCGAGCGTGCAGTCGGATGTGTGGGCGCTGGGAGTGATCCTGTATGAGCTGGTCAGTGGGCGACACCCCTTTTCGCGACCCGATGCTGAAGACTTTCAAGCCATCCGCGCCATCCAGTTCTCCGATCCGCCTGACCTGAGCCAGATCGTTCCCGATATCTCCGACGAGTTGAAGAGCGTGATCGCCGCGTGCCTCGAAAAGAACCCGGCACAGCGCTACGCCTCGGCCGCCGAAGTGCGCGAGGCGCTCAAGACCATCATGAAGGCGCTGCAGATTGAGACCGGCAGCATTCCCGGCGACGCGGCGGCCAACCTGCCCACCACGGGCGCCGAGGCGGAAAAGCGCGCCACCGGATTTCTCTCCATGCTGGCCGAGCGCTTCCGCGAGTCGACTGGCGACCGCACGCAACAGAACTCGTTGGTGGTGCTTCCGTTTGCCAATCTCGGTGCCACTGAAGTTGCGCCGCTGTATGGATTTGCGCTGGCGGATGCGATCGCAGCCCGGCTGGCGCGCATTCCCGCGCTGGTAGTGCGGCCATCGAGCACGCTGATGTCGCTGCCCATTACGCAGATGGATCCGCTCTCGGTGGGGCAGCGGCTGCTGGTTTCGTTCGTGCTGGCGGGTAACTTTCTCCGCTCTGAACAGGGATTCGACCTGAACTGGCAACTGCTCGATGTAGGTTCGCAGAGCGTGCGTTCGGGCGGAGCCATTCGGGTGTCTTCGCTGGATTTGATCGCGGTGCAGACGGAGATTTCAAACGAGGTGTTCGCCGCGCTGCACGGCCTCAGCGCCTCCGACAGAATAGAACCCGCCCAGACGGATGCGCCGCGGACCGGATCGCGCCATGCCTCACTGCCGGGCCCGGTGAGCGAGGAGTATCTGCAGGCGCGCGCCCTGCTCAGTTCATTCATGGTGCGCACGGGGTCGCGCGCGGATCTCGATCGCGCGCATGCGCTGTTTACGAGCGTGACGACCAAGGACCCGGAGTTTGCCTCAGGGTGGAGCGGCCTGGGCATTGCCGATCTGCAATATGTGCGCCACGGTTTTGGCGGGCAGATTCACGTAATGCATGCGCGGCGTGCATTTGACGAGGCGCTCAAGCTCGACCCCGTATCGACGGAGGCCAACCTCTACCGCATTTACATGCTGCTTTCGCGCGGCGAAAAAGAGTCGGCGCGTCACGGCATCGCCAACCTGCTCGCGGGCGCGGCAAACGACTGGAACGTGCACATGGTGGCGGGCATCGCACTGCGCGGCGATGGGATGTATGAAGAAGCGCTTCACGAATTCAACCGCGCCCTCAAGCTGAACCCCGCCAACGCGGCCATCCTTTACAACCACCGCGCCCGCGTCTACCACTACGAGAACCAGATCGAGCTGGCCGGCGACGAGTTGGCGAAAGGTCTTGCGCTGGAGCCGCGCCATCCGCTGCTGCGCACCTCATCCGGCTACCAGCAGATGCGCATGGGCAACCTCGGCGCAGCCATCGAGATTCTCGAAGGCGTAGTTCGCGACGATGAGTCCTTGCGGATTGCCGTGCCTACGCTGGCCATGTGCTATGTGCAGGCCGGCGACCGTGCGCGTGCCGCGGCGCTACTGAAAGATGAAACCCTGGCGGCCGCCGAGGCTGACAGCGAGATGGCTTATCGCCTTGCCACGTATTTCGCCGTCGATGGCGACTCAACCGAGGCGCTGCACTGGCTGCGGCGCGCCATCTATCTGGGCAACGAGAACTATCCGTGGTTCCAGAAGAATCCCGCGTGGAACAATCTGCGCACCAACGCTGACTTCGAACGCATTCTGGAAGATTTGAAGAAGGGCTTCCGCAAGAATCAGAAGACGTGGAAGCGGCTGCTGGAACAAGTCCCGCCCGACGCGGAGTAGCTTTTTTCGAGATCAAACAGTCGTGCCCCACTCTTCGGCCAGAATCGCTGAAGAGTGGGGCACGGGGCTGTTGCGAAGAGTTGAGATTTGCCGGGTGCCCCACCCTTGGATTT
>PLXP01000257.1 GCA_003151435.1 Acidobacteriaceae bacterium | reverse complement strand
AAGAGAATGTCGCGGAAACCCGCGCTCTCCATCGCACCCTCCGCCATCAACGACATCCACCGCTGCCTTGTACCTGTGACAAAAGGGTCCTCAAAACACGCCAGCTAAACCCAATAAGCTCAACGGCCGGATCTGCCGATCCGGCCGTGCCAAAAAGGTGTACCTTGTGGCACAGCTGAGCCCGCATCGATCATCCTGCAACGAAGTTCAAATCCAGCAGCCAGTCTGCATTGTGAGGTCATACCTGATGAAAGAAATGCTCAAAACCACGGCGCTCTTCATAGATGCAGACCATGTTAGGTTGACGGCAATTCCACAAATTCTGGAGATTCTATCGCTCGAATGGACACCAATCAAGATGCGTGCGTATGGGACTCAGATTGGACCAAGGCAGAAGATACTCCGCGACCATAAGGTTTTGCCGGTGGAAGTCGTCTCAGTGCTGCCAGGCAAGAACTCCGTAGATCTTGTCCTGACCATCGACGCTATGGAAGAGCTCTTTTGTGGACACGCGGACAGCATAGCGATTGCGTCGGGCGATTCTGATTTCACGCCGCTGGCATTGAAGATTCGTGAACATGGCAGACCGATCTTGATCTTCGGGCATTCGTTTACTCCGCCGGCCTTGCGCTCAGCGGCCACAAGCTTCCACTGCGTCGGTTGGTTTCAGCAAGAGCCGGGAGGGAAAGGATCCCAAACCGATTCCCTGGAGAGCAGTGTGCGCCGTGAGCCGACGCTGGACAAGCGTGAACGCCTCCGCTCGCGAATGGCGGAACTCATTCGCGAGATTATTGAGACTGACGGACAAGTGACGATCGGCAAACTCGGCGCAATCATCAATGTTCGGGACCCGATCTTCAGTCCTAAGCGGTACGGATCGGGATCCTTAAGCGCGCTCCTCAAGCAATTGGGCGGGTTCACCCTCGCCCCAGTGAAAAGGGAAGACGGGTCCTTACAGGATTACCAGGTGATACTGAATGATCATTGAGAGAGAAAGTGTCTGCGATGGGCACCGTACGATTGACGTCACTTTCCTAGCTCCTTCAGCTCCCTCGCAACTAGGAATCAGTGGAAGCCACTCGTCCGAACCTTTGATGAGTGATATGGGTTGTCGACAGTTGACGCCCGAATTCCTGAACACTGGCCGACTCCCAAGGAACATCAACCGTTCTCTGCGGGGATGATCTGAAATCCGAGTTGTGCAGCCTGCCTACGGAGCCGGTATTCGGCACGCCGGACGGTGTCTGCTTCAGACTTGTGAAATACGTTCTCGTTGTAGTCCTCCTTTGTGCTCAACAGGTGAAAGACAATGCGAGCAAGCTTGTGGGCCGTGGCTGTGATCGCCTGAGGCCTGCCGAGTTTGCGGGTGATACGGCGGAAGAACTCGCCCAGATAGTCTTTGGCGTGATGCAGTGATTGAGCACACATGCGAAGGGCGGTCGCTACGCAGCTTCGAACGCGTCGGCTTTTTGTAAAGAGCACTTTGCCGCCGCTGATCTTCTTCTCGGGACAAAGCCCCAGCCAGGATGCGAAAGCTGAGGCATTTCGGAAACGGGAAACATCCGTGCCGATCTCACACAGGATCGTTTGAGCAGTGAGTGCACTGATGCCCGGCACGTTCGTGAGGTCCACTCCAAAGACTCGGTATAGTTCACCTCGGAGATCGAATGTTCTCGGCTCGTAGTGGCGTGCATAATGGGCCGTAGCTTTCGTTCGTGCCGGCGTCGTTGGCTGGGCGGTTGCGGCCGTCTTCAATTCTGCAAGCTGCAGTTGAATCTCCCGATCAGCTTCCANNAGTGACTTCGCTATGACGTCCTCGCTGCTCTTCACGCCGCCGTGACAGAGCCGCGCCAGGGTGAGGGGACCCCGTTCACCTGCCAGGATCGCGTCAAGGATCCTCAGGCCACTTACTCCAGTGATGTCGTTCAGGACGCGATGAATCTGTAGGTTCATCTGGTCCAGAGCCTTCTGCATGTGCAAGACGTGCTCAGCTGCCATTTGAATCAGGCTGGCCCGATGTCGCCAGAGAGATCGTATGGCGCAGATGAATCCAGGCGGTCGGAAACTGGCACGGAGCAGCCCAACCGAATGCAGGTACTGGAGCCACTGGCAATCTGAGACATCGGTCTTCCGGCCTGGCACGTTCTTCACGTGCTGTGCGTTGACGAGGTAAACTTCGAGGCCGCGTGCTTCAAGGATCTGGTAAACGGGAATCCAGTAAACGCTTGTAGACTCCATCGCTACCGAGCGAATCCCGCACTGCACGAGCCAGTCGGCCAGTGCATGCAGATCGCGCGTGAACGTGGGGAAACTGCGCACGGGGTGTGGGTCTCGGTCAGCGCTCACCGCGACGTACAACTCGCTGGCGCCTACATCAATGCCAGCTGCATCCGGGTGCAAGACCGGCAGTGTGTCACATCTTCTGTTGCCCTTCTTGGCCATTTGCTCCTCCGATGATGCCGGTCGGATGCCCGGGGCGCGGACACAGAGCAAACTCCCAATCGAGATCGTCGCCGGAAACCGACATACGTCATCACACGTCTGTACGCAACCCCAGACCCACGCTTTACGGTCGGGCTCGGAACCAGGCACCAATGTCGGCGCGGGCTGTAGCTGTCATCCGACCGGCTTCAACCATCATCGCTCGATTCGTGTTCCTTTGCATCCTGTCTGGCCAAGGGCGGCCAGTTGTACGCTTCTGGGGATCAATCTCAAGTAGATCCCGTAATATGCAGAATATGCAATCGTTATTCCGAATCGTGTTCTGCGAATTTCCAAAGGAAATCAGTATTGCTACTGAGTGCGCTGAGATGCAGCCCCCAGGATTTTCGAAGCATACCGCACACCTAGCGGGGCGGAGGCGCGCTAGCCAGTCGTCAACGAGAAACCGACGAACAACCGCTTGACGAATATCCCGTGATTCACTCAGGCAGTGCTTGCAGCCTCGGGAAATTCTGGAGCTATCGCGAACTTAGTCGGAGCAGCAAATACAGTGCGTTGCGTTTAGTAGCCTCTCGCTTTTGGCCGTAGACGAGGACCTCCTTCAACCATGCGAGTCCTATGCTTGCGGGTACGCGGGGTCTTGTCGCTGATGACGGCAAGACCCCGTTGAAGGCAACCCAAAAATCAGGTTGACCATCCGGAAGATGGTTCTACCATGGCACGAGCGGTTGCTGCTGTCCAGTCCCATCTGGCAACGCAATGGATCATCCTGGTGGACCTGTTCATTCTGGCGAAGTTGTTCTTCGGCAGCGAAGTTGCCGAAGATGCCACGCGGTGTTCTGGATATGTCCGCAATGTGACCGCGGGCAGCGTTATTGCAGCGCATATTGCCGCGTCCCGGCACGCCGGCAACAACGGCGGTGCGCCAACCGCCGTCATCAGCAGAGCCCCGAGGGACGAGCAGATCATCGCGACCGGCAGCGCGAGTACCGGCATCGCCGCAGGCGAATCCGGGCCCGCGTGACGGATCATGGTTCCGCTTCGATCTCTTCGCCGCGCAATATTCCTTCATGGGATTCGAGATCAGCCAGTACCGCCGCCCAAAGGGCCTCCGTAGCCGCATTTGCCTTGACGCGGGCCTTGCCGGTGTGGCGGAAGGAGTCGGACCAACAGCGTCCGCCCCTTCTTTGCTGCGTGCTGTGTGGCCGGCGCGGTCGTTTCGTCGACCGGTTAGCTTCAACAGTGGGGATTGCCGCATCGATTGTCGTGACTGTGCGGCTCGCAACGAAGCAAGACATGACCAGACCTTCACCTCGTTTGACATCGAGAGTGGCAGGCAGCATTGGGCTAGCATCCTGTTGCTGTCCTATAGGGCGCCGTAGATTCGAGTTCAGTTGCCGACAGACCCATGGATCCTGAACGCTATCACCTGCGTTCCGGCTGCATTGGACTCGATACTAGTTGCGCGCAGCAATACCTCGAAACTTGCAAGGGACGCATGCGGGCGATGCGCCCGTTCAAGGATGCGAGCAAGTGCATCGGAGTGAAGAAGAACTTCCGCGGCGGCTTGCGTTCCGGCGACATCCAGGCCCTCCAGCAGCAGCAGATGGCCATTGCCGCCGAGATTCGGGACGAAGATGATCAGCGCATAGGTTTCGTGCGTCGGCTCGTCCCATTGGCTGAGATATGAGGCCTGTTCGCCGGGTTGCGGCTTGTTGTTGACGATTGCGGCGCCCTGCATCCCGTCGCCGCAATGAATGTGGAAGTTGGTGCTTTCATCCGCAACTGCTGCCCATGGATTGCTGCATACCGAGCCAAGGATCACGGCATTCGCATTCTTCAAATCATCGAAACGAAGATCGCGCGGAAAGCGGAGGAAGACCCGCTGGGGTTTATACTCCGGCAGCGTTGCCAGCCCTGCGACAATCTGCAGATTGCTGAAATTGGTGAACTCCTGCGTGCGCATGTCCGTTGCGCTGTGGGCGTCCATGGGGGGAAGCGGCAGATCAAGATAGCCGCTCTTGATGTACTGTGCCAGTCGAATAGGATAGTGCGACATGTCCTCCATCAGGTTCAGTCCGGCGTCAGGGGGAACGATGTATGTGTTGCGCGATGGATCGAAGATGGATGTCAACAGCAAGTTCGGAGGCTCTGGGGAATGGCCAATGGCTGGGATGTGCGAGAAAGCCCAAACGGTAAGGTAAATGAGGACGGCACTGTAACCAGTAAACATGCCGATGGCAATCAGAATCCTGTAGGCGCGAGCGCGCGCGCGGCTAGCGGAGGGCTTGGTTGTGGGCGTGAACGGGCCAGAACCTCCCGGATCGACGAGGGCGGGTGTTGGGACAACCAGCGATGGCTGCGAGAGCGATCTGGTTTCTGCATCGATAAACACTGGAACATATCTGCCCAGAGGAATCTCGACGCGCATTGAATCGTTCCCCGGTTCTTCGACCAATTGCTCGGCAAGCCGTTTGCGCAACTGGCGGGCATAGTTCCGGACGATGTTGTCCTCGATGGTGCGATAACCCTGCGGCCGGGAAAACACCTGCACACCGATCTTCTGCTCGGTGATCCGGGCCTGACGGCCCTGCAGCGTCTCGGCAACGATAAACAGGAGGAACTTCGACAATAAGGGCGACCGGGCAAAGTGCCGGCCGGCAACGATGCGCTGTGTCAGGCGCCAGCGCGGATCGTCTTCGAGGTTCTCCGGGCCGTCGGTCGGAGGGATCTCGATCTTCTGCGGGAAGGGGATGGCGGCGGATCTCTCTATGATCGTCCTCCTATAACTGAGCATACGAAAGCAATATGAAACGGTTGTGAATTCCCAGGGGACCGTACCAACGGCCGGGCCGATTCGCAGACTTTTCACACAGCGCGCAAGCGCTTTGTTTTCATCTTCGTACTCGGGGGAAAGGCAGGTGTATACACGTGGCCCACAGGAGGGTAAACACTTTTACTGGCGTGTCGAACGGACCTATTGTGAAGACGGCGGAGTGTCCCCGATTCCGACCACTTCACTTTCAGGAGACCCATCATGCATTGGATATCTGGATTTCCCCACCCAGCCCGAAGGGCCGCACGAATATGTCAACGAACTATAAGCATCATCGTCGCCAGAGCAGCCGTACTTGCCTGCGTAGGCCTGTTGATTGGATCGGCGCACCTCAATGCCCAGGTGAATACAGGATCTTTGAGCGGTTCGGTAACCGACCCAAGTGGTGCCGCGGTTGCCGGCGCGGAGTTGAGCGTGAAGTCGTCGGAGACCGGCTACATGCGAACGGTCAAGAGCCTGGCGGTGGGCGATTACACGCTCCCCAACCTGCCGATTGGCAACTACAGCCTAACGGCGACTGCGCCGGGCTTTTCGCATATCGAGGTGCAGGTGAATATCGGGGTAGGCGAGCGGGTGCGGCTGGACCTGCGTCTCCCCGTCGGCTCGGCGGACCAGTCGGTCGAGGTGACCGCGGAAGGCGTCGACCTGCAACACGACGACGCGTCCATCGGAACTCTGGTGACCAACGATGTGATCGCCGAGACTCCGCTTTATCTTCGCAACTGGGACGACCTGCTGCGCACGGTTCCCGGCGTGCAGATCAGCCGCTACACCAACCAAAGCGGGGCCACTTCGGCGGGACGGACCGGCGACTTCAACGTGAACGGCGTGCACTCGCTGCAGAACAATTTCATCCTCGACGGAATCGACAACAACACGTTTTCTGAGAACGTGCAGGAACTGAGCTCAGAGGCCTCGCATCCCTCGGTGGACGTGATCTCGGAGTTCAATGTCATCACGAATCCCTACTCGGCCGAATACGGTCGCAGCCCGGGCGCGGTGGTTTCGGTGAATACGCGCAGAGGCACCAACCACATTCACGGCGCTGCTTATGAGTACGTGCGCAACCAATACTTCGACTCGTTCGACTACTTCACGAAGCAGACGACGAACGTGAAGCCGGAGGACAATCAGAACCAATTCGGGGGCAGCCTGGGCGGGCCCATTCTGCGCAACCGGGTCTTCGGTTTTTTCAACTATGAGGGAACGCGGATCAAGCAGGGGCTCTCGCGCATCTCGACTGTGCCGCTGGACAATGAACGCATCGGCGATTTCAGCACAGCTGCTGCGGCTACAGCCGGTGTGGCTCCGTACCCGACGGTGTATAACCTCTCGACCTGCTCGGCGCCTTACACTGCGTCCAACTGTGTTCCGCTGGTCAACAACAGCTTCGTATCCGATCCGACGGCCAAGATCGACACCGCGGCGGCCAAGCTGATTGCCTTGTTCCCCGAGCCGAACGACAAGCAGGGCGGGGCTACCTATCCCGAATACAACAACTTTGCGCGTACAGGCGCGGCCACGGACTTCAACTCCAGCTATGACGGCCGCGTGGACTGGACGCCTTCGCAGAACGACACCATTTTCGGCCGGTTCAATTACTTCACCCGCACGCGCACCATTCCCGGCTATTTTGGCGGCCTGGCCGACGGCACGGGAACCTCGGCCTGGGGAAACCAGGCCCTGAAGGGCACCAGTTTCGTGCTGGGCTGGACGCGCATTCTAAGCCCCAGCCTGGTCAACGATTTTCGCTTTGGTTGGGTGCGCGACACCTCCTTTGGCAAGCAGCAGCCCTTCGACCTGAGCCAAACGGCGGGCCAGTTTGTGCCCGGAATTCCAGTGAACCCAGCCATCGGGGGCGGCGTGCCGCTGACCGCTTTCACCAACCACACCTATCTTGGCTCGCCGGACTTTCTGCCGAAGTCCCAGGCACCGATGCTCTACCAGTTTGACGATACGCTCTCCTGGACGCGGGGCAAACACAGCCTGAAGTTTGGCGTCAACCTGTTCGCGCCGATGCGCAATATCTTCCAGGATGAACCGGGCACACGCGGCGACCTGTACTTTGCCGGCGTGTTTTCGGGGCTCGGCAATCCGTCGGGGATCACGGACTACGCGGATGGATTGTTCGGCGCCCCATATTACGCGCAGTTGAGCAACGTGTTCTTCGTCGACCAGCGTTTGTGGATGGCGGCAGGATTTGCGGAAGACGACTGGAAACTGACGCACAAATTAACGCTGAATCTAGGCCTGCGCTATGACTTTGCGACGCCTCCGTACGAGGGCGGCAACCACATGGCCAACTTCAATCCGGCAGGTTCGGGCTCGCTGGTCGACGCCAAGTCGGGCTCGCTCGGAGATCGAGCCCTGGTGGACCCCAATACGACAAACTTCGGCCCGCGCATCGGCGTCTCCTATGCGATCGATCCGAACACGGTGATCCATGGCGGCTACGGCGCGTACTACACGCTGTTGGAGCGCATCGGCAGCGAAAACGAGATGGCGCTCAACCCCCCATTCCTGGTCAACAAGACGCCGTCGAGCACCACCGTGCCTGTCCTCAAGCCCGAGGTTGGTTTCCCTTCCAACTTCCTCGACCCCTCGACCATCGATTACACCGCACTACAGGCGTTCCACATCCGGGCCGTGGATCCCGCGAAAAAAGAACCGATGGTCCAGCAGTGGAGCCTCGGCGCACAGCACGACTTCGGTCACGGGTGGTTGGCCGAGATGGACTATGTAGGCACCAAATCGACCCATCTCGATTTGCTCTACGACTACAACCAGCCATACATCGTAAACAACGCGGTCACTTCCACGGTGCCCTATCCGAACTTTGGACAGGTGGAGTACGCGGCACCGATGGGCCACGGCAACTACAACGGTTTACAGGCCAGCCTATCGCACGCCATGTCTCACGGCTTCAGCCTGCACGCCGCCTACACCTACTCGCGCACCCTGGACAATACACCCGAGGAACTGGAGAACAATCCTGGCGGTCCGCCGAACGGGCGGAACGAAGCAGCCTGGTATGGGCCCAGCGAATTCAACGTGCCGCAGCGTGTCTCAGTGAACTACGTCTATGAACTGCCCTTCGGCCGCGGCAAGACCATGCTGAATTCAGGTCCGCTGTCGTGGGGACTGGGCAACTGGCGCACCTCCGGCGTGTTCACCTTCTACAACGGCTATCCCTTCACGGCCACGTGGAGCAACAACAACAGCCTTCTGGATCCTTACGGATACGCGACCGATGTGCCCAACGTGGTGGGCAAGCCGCATTACGTGGGCAAACCGACCTGCTGGTTTTACGACAGCGGCACGAGCGGCTGCGGCACCTCCGGTTCAGGCCTCAGCAATGCCTTCGCCAACCCGGGTGTGGGCGTGGTCGGCAACGGCTCGCGTAACTCCCTCCGGGCGCCCAACACGATTGTCTTCGATGGCGCTGTTATGAAGGATTTCCCGGTTACAGAGAGCATCAAGGGACAATTCCGCTGGGAGGTTTTCAACGCGGCCAATCATCCTCTGTTCGCCGCTCCTGGCGGGGATGTGAGCAACGGGCAGGCGGCGCAGATCACCTCGCTTTCCGGCGATCCGCGCGTGATGCAGTTCGCCTTCCGCATCGACTTCTAAACCAATCCCCCTGGGCCGCCACAGGTTGCGCGGCGGTCCGGGGGGCTTCGCTTCCGCATCGTGATTCCGCGATCGCGCTATGAGGGAATTTCTTGAGAATTGGAAGGCGATGGGCCTGGATTTATTTGGCGGCGATGTCGATTGCTGTCGCCTGCGAGCAAACCAATGCGCAGACCACAACCGCGGACCCGGCTCCCAACCTGGTGCTTTCAGGCGATGTGACCGGCGCACAGAACAAGACTTATTTTGAGGTTCCTTTTGAGGTGCCCGCGGGCAAGCATCGCATCAGTGTCGATTTCCGATATACGGCGCGGGAGCAGCGCGCCGTGCTCGACCTGGGCATCGCCGACCCTACGCGGTTTCGCGGAGCCAGCGGCGGGAACAAGAGCCACTTCACCATCAGCGAGACGGACGCGACTCCCTCCTATCTGCCGGGCGCGATCGTCCCGGGCACCTGGCGCCTACTCATCTCCGTTCCCAACATGCGCCCCCAGGTGGTCTCGCATTACACGGCCGAGATCCGCTTCGATGCGCGCAGCGAGGAGACGGGGTTCGCGGATCGACCGTTAGCGATTGGCAAGCGCTGGTATCGCGGCGATCTACATATGCACACCGCGCATAGCGATGGCAGTTGCCTGAGCCAAAGCGGCCGAGAAGTGCCGTGCCCGCTGTTTCTCACCGTGCAGACCGCAGCCGCGCGGGGTCTGGACTTCATCGCCATCACGGACCACAACACCGATTCGCACTTTGATGACATCCGCGAATTGCAGCCATTTTACGATCGGCTGCTTCTCATTCCGGGACGCGAAATGACCACGTTTCACGGCCACTTCAACGTTTTCGGGGTAACCCAGTTCCTGGATTGGCGGGTAAGTCCGGGGCGCCTTTCGCTGAATGAGGTCCTGCGCGACGCACTGGCCAAGGGTGGCCTGGCCTCGGTAAACCACGCGCAGGCACCGGAGGGCGAAGACTGCATGGGCTGCGGATGGGCGCCCGCCGCGGACACCGATATGGGCCTGTTCAGCGCCGTGGAGGTGATCAACTACGGCGTCATCATGTTCTCCAGCGCCACGTATTGGGACTCTCAACTACGAGAGGGACACAGGCTGGCGGCCGTCGGCGGCAGCGATAACCACAACGCGACAACGCCGCCCGGCGAACCGGGATCGATCGGCTGGCCAACCACGGTGATCGAAGCCGAAGAACTCTCCGTTGCGGCCATCCTCCACGGCATCCGCTCGGGCCGCACATTCGTCGACCTCACCGCATCCCGGGACAAGACGCTGGACTTTGCGGCAGAGTCGGGCGGGGCATCGGCGCGAATGGGTGAGACGCTGCACGTCGTCGATGGCGCTCAAATCCAGGTGAGCATCCACGCCGCAGCCGTCCAGGGATCGACAGCGCATCTCTACGTTGATGGCGAGGAGTCGAGCGCGGTTCCAGCCATGCACCTGGAAGGCGCGGATGCCAGTGTGACCACCACCCTGACAGCCGCTCCCGGGCGCCACTGGCTGCGGGTTGTGGTACGCGACGGCGCTGAAAAGGATCAACTGATCAGCAGTCCGCTCTACATCAATTTTGCCGAGAAATAAGCTGAGGAATAAGAGGTCTTACGATGCACGATTCAAGAATCTCGCGGATGGGCCGGATGGTACTGGCCATTTTGTTCCTGTCCTTGTCCGCTCATGGCCAGCAATCGCTGCCCGGTTCGCGCACGGTGATGGACGCGCATAACTGTTATCCGTACTTTGAATGGTGGTACGACCGCATTGATCGCGCTCTCTCTGCCGGCACGCCCCTGGCCATCGAACAGGATCTGGCCTGGCATACCGACTCGAAGACCGGGCGGAGCTGGTCGGTAGTCGCGCACGGCGAGCCCACGTATGGCAACGAGCCGACCATGGATCAGTACTTCTTCGAGAAGGTCCGGCCGACCGTGGAGAAGGCGCTGCGCGACGGCAATCATGGAGACTGGCCTTTGATCACGCTCAACCTGGACTTCAAGGACAACAAGCCGGAGCACCTGGCCGCAGTGCTGGCGCTGCTGCGCAAATATCAGCCGTGGCTAAGCTCTGCTGTGAAGCGCGGCCCGGGGACGGAGGTGCAACCGCTTGATGTCAAGCCTGTGCTGGTCCTGACCGGGGAAGCAGACGAGCAACAGTCCGTGTTCTACGACCAGTTGCAGGATGGCGATCGTGTACTCGTCTTCGGCGCCATCCACACGGAGGGAAAGGAGCCAACTGCCGTGCCCGAAATTCTAGGCGCGGAAAAGGCGTCCAACTACCGGCGCTGGTGGAACAACCCGTGGGATGTGGTAGAAGCCGCGGGACAGCCGCATGCCGGCGAGTGGACGCCTGAGAAGATGAATCGCCTGCGCGCTCTTGTGGAACGGGCCCACGCCAACGGGCTGTGGATTCGTTTCTACACGCTGGATGGCGCAACCGAGGCGGAGTTGAGTTGCCACGGATGGGATCACGGCTACAACTTCGGCTCGCTGGACGCGGCACGGACGCGGTGGCGTGCCGCCATTGCCGCGCATGTGGACTACCTCGCGTCGGACCAGTACGAACTCGTTGGAAGCGAGGTCCGATCCGCCAAGTGAAAACTCACCGCGATGAAGAGGAAACTTCGAGTTGCCGTGATACCAGGATGAGCAAGCTGCAACCGCTCACCAAGGGGCGCGACGCAGGCAGCCACAAATGGATCATTGCGGCTTGCGCTGCCGCGGTGGTGTGCTGTCTCTCCAGCGTGGCGCTGCGGGGCTCGGCACAATCGGGCGCAATGAGCCAAGGAGACTCGGCGCCGCCGGTCACAGCTACATTGCCCAATGGGCGGCAGATCACGCCGGTGGGCGGCTGGATCACGGTCGCCCCGTTCCCCTTCTCTCTCGCCCTGCGCGGAGATGGCAACCAACTGGTTGCTCCCTCGCTGGGATTTCCCTTCGCGCTGAATGTGATCGATCGGCCCGCAAACGCAGGCCGTCGCGTGAAGCAGATTCCGCAAGGCTTCCTCAGCAAGCCGGAGACGGAGGTCTACACGGGCGTAGCGTATGCTCCCGACGGCCGACTGCTCTACGTTGCCACGGGTGACAGTGGCGCGATCAATGTGCTTGCAGCGCAGGATTGGCACAAGGTGGCGCGCATCGAGCTGAACGGCACGGTGGGCGGCCATGTGTACAAGGAGAGTTTCGTGGCCGCGCTGGTGCTGTCGACAGACGGCCGCAGACTGTACGCGATCGACGAAGCCAACTGGCGCGTGGTGATCATCGATACGGCGACGCACGCGAAGATTGCTTCGCTGGCGACCGGCGTCAATCCCATTGCCCTTTGCTTGAGCCCGGATAACCGGCGTTTATACATCGCCAACTCGGGCCTGTTCGAGTACAAGACCATTCCCGGCGCCGATAAGGACGATCGTCTGCGAACAGGGCTGCGCTTTCCGCCCTTCGGCTATCCGTCTCTGGCGGCACAAAACGGTGCGGTTGCCGAGGGCAAGACGATTCCCGGGCTGGGGACGGCCAACGATTCGCGCGGAAGCTCGCTGTGGACCTACGATCTGAGCGATCCTGGCAAGCCGCGGCTCGCCGCTTCGCTGCGATTGGGAGCGACAATCGACGCGAGCAAGAACGATGTGGTTGGCGGAGCAGCGCCTTCCGCACTGGCCGCCAGCGCGAGCGCCGTCTACGTCGCGCTTGCACACGAGGACGCGGTCGCGGTGGTCAACGCGGATGGCGACTCCCTGCAAGCGCAGATTCCGCTCACTCCATTTATTGGACCGGGTTTTGTCGATGATCGTGGGAACCCGTTGCGCGGTGTGATGCCCAGCGGCCTTGCTCTTGCAAACAACCGCTTATATGTCACGGAAGCCGGTATCAATGCACTCGCTGTCATCGACACAGCCGGCAACCGCGTACTGGGGCATCTGCCTGTGGGCTGGAGCCCGTCCGCCGTTCTTGTCTCCGCCGACGGCAACACACTCTATGTCGCCAACTCCAAAGGAAAAGGCAGCGGCCCGAATGCGGGAAGCAGCTTCAACCCCGCGCTGCATGGAGCCTATATCGGCGAGCTTGAGTTGGGCAGCCTGTCGGTGATTCCGGCCAGCCTGGCCGCGCATCCCGAGGAGTGGACGGAGACGGTGATTCGAGACAACCGCGCCGCCGAGACTGAGCCCGGTGTGCTGCCACGACTGAAACATGTGCTGCTGATCATTCGCGAGAACCGCACGTTCGACGATGTCTTCGGCGATCTGGCCGGCGCGGACGGCGATCCGCTGCTGGCGCATTTTGGCATGCACGGCAAAGTCAAGAACAATCCAGCAATGCGAGACCTGCATGTGACCCCGAATGCCCACTCGATGGCCGCACAGTTTGCCACCAGCGACCGCTATTTCACCGACAGCGATGTCTCCGTGGATGGTCACCGCTGGGCGATCGGCATTGCGCCCACACCGTGGATGGCCCAGGCCTGGCCCTCCACTTATGGCGGGCGTCGGCATGGAAGCCCGTTCAGCGAAGCGCCCGGACGGCGTGCCCTGGGCGGTGCCACGGACGGTCCCATGCCGGAAGACGAACCTGAGTTCGGATCGCTTTGGGAGCACGTCGACCACAGCGGCTTGAAGGTGCTTAACTATGGAGAATCGCTGGAACTTGAAGGCATGGATGAGATGGTGGGTTCAGAACCCGAAGGGCAGCGTCTGTTTTTGAACGCGCCTCTGCCGCAGCCTGTCTTTGCCGCCACGGACCGCAACTTCGCTACCGCGAACATGGGCATCCCGGACACGGTGCGGGCCGAGGAGTTCATGCGCAACTTCAGTACGCGGCTCGAGACGGGCGACGTGCCTGCGATGATCGTGATGCGCCTGGGCAACGATCACACCGCAGGGCCGCGGCCCGCGGATGGCTATCCGCTGCGCGAATCCTACGTGGCGGACAACGACCTGGCGCTGGGACGGATTCTCGATTTCCTCTCGCATCAGTCCATCTGGAAAGACACGGCTGTCTTCGTCACTGAAGATGACCCGCAGAGCGGCGTGGATCACGTCGATGCCCATCGCAGCATCCTGCTGGTGATGAGCCCTTGGGTGCGCAGCGGTTTCCTGTCGCACCGGCACAGCAGCATGGGGAGCATTCAAAAGACGATCTACGAGCTGCTCGGCATCGGTCCTCTGAACCTGGAAGACGCATTGGCCGCGGACCTCGGCGACATGTTTACCACGCAATCGCAGCTCGCCCCATACAAGGTGCTGGCGGTCGACCCGCGCGTCTTCGACCCGGCGCGAGCACGCATCGCCCGGCCCAAAACAGCCAAAGAGAAGGCGGACCTGTCGGACATCGACGACAGCCAGAAGATCCGCAAAAGCTTCGCGAAACAAAAGGCCGCCAGCCCCACGGCGGGTCAATCCGCGACGCCTGCCAACCCGCAATGAACCTCGCATGCCCCCCACACCAGACGCAAACAACGGGATGGGCCAAGATCCAATTTCAAGCAAGGGAGAATTCCGTGACCACAAGAGGCCGTATCGCATTCGCCGCCATGGTGCTGGCGTTGTATCCTCTTGCCTCCGCGGCTCAGGCTATTTCCACTGGCAACGACATTCCCTCCGCGTTCAATCCGCCTACGCCTGGCAGGGACTACACCAAGCGCGTGGAAATGGTGCCCATGCGCGACGGGGTAAGACTGTACACCGTCATCGTCATTCCAAAGGGCGCGTCGCATGCCCCGATCCTGCTGACCCGCACGCCGTACAATGCCGCGGAGCGCGCCACACGCGTCGAATCCCCGCGCATGATCGAAGAGTTGCCTTTGAGCGACGAGGTCTTCGTCAAGGCCGGCTATATTCGCGTGTATCAGGACGTCCGCGGCAAGTATGGATCGGAGGGGCCCTACCTGATGACGCCTCCACCGGTGGGCTCCTTCAATTCCAGCGGCGCCGACGACACGACCGACGGCTATGACACCATCGACTGGTTGACGAAAAACCTTCCCGAAAGCAACGGGAAAGTCGGAATGATCGGTTCCTCTTACGAAGGATTCACCATTGTCATGGCGCTGCTGCATCCGCATCCCGCGCTCAAGGCGGCGGCGCCGGAGAGCCCTATGGTCGATGGCTGGATGGGCGACGACTGGTTCCACTACGGCGCCTTTCGCGAGCACATGTTTTATTACTTCGTCGGTCAGACTTCTGTGCACGGCCACGGCCAGTGGATTCCACGCGAACACCGCGACGAGTACATGAACTTTCTGAACAAGGGTTCAGCCGGCGATTTCGCGCGATCCCAGGGACTGGAACAGTTGCCTTTCTGGCGGAAAGTGGAAGCCCATCCAGCCTACGACGCATTTTGGCAAAGTCAGGCACTCGACAAGCTACTGGCCGCGCAGCCGATCCGCGTGCCCACGCTTTGGCTGCAGGGACTTTGGGATCAGGAAGACATGTGGGGCGGTATTCATTGCTACCAGGCCATGGAACCCAAAGACCAGGGCAACGACATGAACTACCTGGTCATCGGACCGTGGAGGCATAGCCAGATCAATGCGGATGGCCGCTCGCTCGGTCCGCTCCTGTGGGATGGAGACACGGCTGCACACGTTCGCCGCGACATCTTGCTTCCCTTTTTCAATCAGTATCTGAAAGACGATGCGCCGAAAGCCGGCACGCCGCCCGTCTATATCTACAACACGGGAGAAGACCATTGGGATCGCTTCTCCTCCTGGCCGCCCAGTTGCGACCAGGGCTGTCCCCACAAGACGAAGCCCCTTTATCTTGAGAGTGCTGGCAAGCTGAGCTTCGACGGCCCCAGCGAATCCGGCGCGAGATTCGACGAGTATATCTCCGACCCCATGAAGCCCGTTCCCTACAGACCGCAGCCCATCAACGTCGATGACTGGGATGGCTTCGACAACTGGCTGGTGCTCGACCAGCGCTTCGCCGATCACCGTCCGGATGTACTGACCTATGTCACCGAGCCGCTCACCGAACCGCTTCGAGTCAGCGGAGTCCCCGCGGTCCACCTCTACGCCTCTACCAGCGGCACCGACAGCGACTGGGTGGTCAAGCTGATCGACGTCTACCCCGACTCGTACGCGCCCCCGCTCACCATGGATGGCTATGAACTGCCCATTTCTCTGGACATCTTCCGCGGCCGCTACCGTACTAGCTTCGAACATCCACAGGCCCTGCAGCCGAATGAACCCATTCTCTTTCGATTTGACCTCCCGGCCGTGAACCACGTGTTTCAGCCAGGACATCGCATCATGGTCCAGGTCCAATCCACGCTTTACCCTCTCTACGATCGAAATCCGCAGACGTTTGTGCCGAACATCTTCGACGCTCAACCCACGGACTATCAAAAAGCCACGCAGCGGATCTGGCACACGCCGGGCACAGCAAGTTTCCTCAGCCTGCCTGTGGTTCCATAAGGGCGGTTCCCCACCTTGCTGTGCGGACGGCTTCCAACACCAGCATCACGAGCCGAGTACTCCAGTCTCGATACCTCAAGGAACAAAGATGATGTGGAAGAAGCGAAGCTCTCTCCTGCTGTTATTGCTCTCGACTTCTATCGCGCACGCACAGCCAGTTCCAAGAGCGGTGGCAGAAAAATCGATGCCCGCCACTCCGCGGTTGATCGTGGCCATTATCGTGGATCAATTCCGGTATGACTATACGACTCGTTTCGCTGCGCGATACACCGGCGGTCTGCACACCCTGCTGAACGAGGGCGCGGTCTTTCTCGATGCGCGCCAAGACCACTTTCCTACGGTCACGGCCCCTGGTCATGCAACGTTCATGACCGGCTCCACCCCTGCGACCAGCGGCATTATCGCCAATGAATGGTATGACCGCCCCAGCGGCAAGGTCATCACATCGGTCGAAGACGCCGCAACGACCCTGCTTGGCGGGACACCCGGCGCAAAAGGCAGTTCGCCGCATAACCTGCTCGTGAGTACGCTGGGGGACGAGATCAAGATCGCGGACGGCGGAGCGACCAAGGTGATCGGAATCTCGATGAAAGACCGCGCGGCGATTTTGCCCGCAGGAGCCATGGCGGATGCCGCCTATTGGTTCGATAGCGCAACCGTTCATGTCGTGTCGAGCACGTTCTATCTTCGCGAATTGCCAGCTTGGGTGCAGCGCTTCAACGCCGCCAAGCCCGCGGAAAGAGCGCTCGGTCAGACCTGGTACCCGTTGGGCGCAGAAGGAAAGGCAGACAGGGCTTTCCTCACATTACCGGCAACGCCGGACAAGGAATATGCAAGCCGCTGGCAGCAGACGCCCTTTGCCAACGACATGCTGGAGTCCTTTGCGGAGCTGGTGCTGACACAGGAGCATTTGGGCCACCATCATGGAACGGATTTGCTGACCGTGAGCTTCTCGGCCAACGATCATCTGGGCCATGCGGTGGGTCCCGACGATCCGGCGGTCGAGGACATGTGTCTGCGTACCGATCAAGCGATTGGCAGACTGTTGGCTGCCGCGGAGCGTGCCGCAGGCGGCCGTCAACATCTTCTTGTTGTCCTGAGCGCCGAGCATGGCGGAGGTGGTGAACACCATCGTGAACGCCCTCAATGCCCGCTGGGGAACGGGCGAATGGATTCTGTCCGCGCAGGAGACCGGCATCTATCTGAACTATGAAACCGTGGCCACCAAGCGGCTGACTTTGGTCGAGGTGGAAGAAGAGGCAGCGCGAGCCGCGGCGACGCTCCCCTTCATGGAACGTACGTACACGCGGGAGCAGTTACTGCGCCATGTTGCCATGGCAGACGAGATTGATTCGTATGTGGCCAGAGGCTTCTATTCCAGCCGCAGCGCCGATGTGTTTGCCATCCAGAAACCCTACTGGCTGTTTACCGCCGAAGGCACATCGCACGGAACCCCGTACAACTACGACACGCATGTGCCGCTCATGTTCTGGGGCTGGAACGTGAGGCCGGGAGTGTTCCCTGAGAGAGTAGGTGTAAGCGACGTAGCCCCGACGCTCGCGGCGCTGCTGCGTATCGGCACGCCGACAGGAAGCGTCGGCGGATCGAGCATCGGATCGGCGATCCGATGTAGCTCGTCTACTTGGGCTGACTGTCAAGGGCGGAGTAGAGGTAGACCACTGCGCCGGATCGACCCGACTATGGCTTCCTGGTGTACATGACCAGTTGCATCCTTCACGCAATCGCTGATCGTCTCCTTAGAAACTTCTCTTATGCAGCAGCGGGATTGAGTGTGACATCCAGTCCAAGCTCTTTCGCTTTCTTTTGAATGCTGCGGATTTCGTGATCCCGGTACTTTTCCTCGTAGTAGTTCATCCCTTTGTCGACGTATTGTTCTCCATACTTGAGCATGCGATAAACGAGCCGCGCCAGCATGTGCGCCATTGCCGTTATGGCTTTGGGTGCACCGAGACGTGCTAGCGGAACTTGGCTCCCAGATAGGTTTTGCTGCGCGACAAGCTGGTTCCGGCCATGCGCAGGGCAGTGGCGGCACGGTTCTCGACATGCCTCGTGCCTCGGCGGAGCATCTTGCCGCCGGTAATCTGATTGTCCGGACACAAGCCCAGGAAGGAAGCAAAGTGTGCCTCGCTGGCAGGGCAATCGCATTTGGATTTTTCACTCACGGATCGCTAGTCGTGATGTTGATTTAAGTGACATCAGGCGAATTGGTGCCGCCGAAAACCGTTATTGTGAGGGCAATGTGAGGGCAAATTGACACCGGAAGACGGCGGATGAAGGCAAACTCGGGCTTTCCTGCCAATTCGGATGTCAAGAGAATTCCAAATGCGATTGCCCTGGCCTCGCTGGGGAACCGGCTCAAATCGACACCCACTTCAGAGACGATGGTTTGTGCGTTCATAATGTTGATGCCTTCGATTTGAGTCAGGTCGGTGCCGCTGATAGGTACCCTGAAACGCAGATTGCGTAAGAATCCGAACCCGCCCGGCCACCTCAATGGCTCGGGCCAAGGCGCATACTCAACGAGCACGTTATTCGCCGAGGCACTCAGCGAGTTCCCGCAGCATTCCTTTGGCGCGGCACGTGGGTCAAGGGGTCTGTGCCACAAGGTACACCTTTTGGCACGGCCGGATCGT
>PLXP01000106.1 GCA_003151435.1 Acidobacteriaceae bacterium | reverse complement strand
TTAGTTTCTGGACAGGTTCTTAGAGACGGCCTCCCGCTGATGGTGGGTCCGAGCCTCGACCTTATTCATTCTCTCGGGTGCGCGTTCTCCTGGCCCTCTCGGGAGGAGTTTTGTATCGGCCCCGGGTGTCGGCAAGTGTGAGGCCTGGGGTTTCTGCGCGCCACATTTGAGAATTCGCGACGTCGATCAGCGAACCTTTGCAGGCATTGCCCTGCCATCTCATCAGTTACGCCCTCTTATCGATTTGATACCAGGACCGCTTTGCCTTCTGGTTGCTCTTTCGGTGAGACTCGCCGGAAAAGGCAAAGCGCGCATTGGCGAGCTGGCGGCGTGTGCGGGACCAATGGCCGCGGCGCGCATTAGCCGCAACGTTTTGATCTCATCGCTCTCGTTCTCCGACGCAGAACACCGGCCGCCGCAGAATTCGGCTCCCATCCGCATTATGTGTTCTGGTGGATCTTCCGCCTCAGTCCGGTAAGAGATACCGTGACGATGACCGCACTGTTTGAGGTGCGGATATTTGGGGGCGAAATGAACCAATTAGCGCTGTTTGATTTTCAACCGGAAGAAGCGAAACCCGGGGCTGCGGCGGGCAAGTCGACCGCGACCCAGACTCAATCTACCCTGCAAACTGCTGAAATTGCAAGCGTTGCAAAATTTGCAGGGCTGACTCGCGAGTTCAAGGAAGCGGGGAAGGAAGTATTTGGCGCCGACCTCCCCGGTGGCCTTGGTGCCAAGATCAGCCGGCTAATCGCCCATCTCTCCATTCGCGGTACCTCCCGCCTGCAGATCGGCCTCGACGCAGCGGATATCAAGGCAGACTTTAAGTTCGAAAAACAGTGGGTGCGGTGCGGTGAGCCCATCGCCAAGGCTGCCGGCTTCAAGCGAGTGACCGGCCTCAACAACCTGATTAAGGATGCGCAACTGGCCAAACGTCTGCCGCGGGCGCTTCTCGCGGCGGTGGTCGAATCCGGCTTGGAACCCACCGAACACAGGCACGCCGCGTACATCAAGCGGCTGTTGGCACGCGACTTCTCTGGCTGCCCCGAAGAGGCGCGGACCGTGGTCGAGGAGACGTACACACGGTGGGTGGCCGAAAAGCGGGAAGCCGCGCAGAAGAAGAAGGAAGATGAGGAGGCAGCCAACAAAGATTCCTCCCGCCGGATTGCAAATCAGGTCGCCGCCGATCTCGCCAAATACCCAGAGTCGGAACGGCCCGAACGACTCGAGGCTATCGTCCACCAGGTTGAGGCCAAGGCGGGAAAGCTTGTGCCCGGTGCCAAGATCCATGTGCTGTGGTCTAAGGACGATATCCCCGACACGCCCGCTGAAGCGTCAACGGCACCCCCCGCTGAAATACCCTGCGCGGAAGCCACGGCAGATCCGGTGATTCTGAACATAAGCTCAGGCCTCGCACTCGTACCACGGCGCACTCCCGCCGCGCGCGCGAAATGTATTACCCAGCCTGGCGCGCCTCAGCCATTCGGCGCCGTCGGCGCTACGCTCAATTCGCTATTGGGCTGTAGCCAGTGCCTTCGCAGATGCAACCGTTGCGATGCGGCTGAAGATGTCCTCCGCTTTGCCCAGGACCAGACCTTGAATTCTGACAAGCACTTTGATCACCTCGTGCGGCTGGAAGGCTCGGCCACAGGAAGGGCTACGTTCAGTGGCCACATAAATCTCTACCCCGATAACCTGCATGAGGTCCTCTACCTGGACCCGAGGATCTTTATGTTTCCGTGTTGCGCCGATCTCCTTGACCCGGCCCTGCCCAAGAAGGTGATCCTCGAGCACTTCGATGTGATGCGCCGTGCGTCGCAGCACGTCTTCGTGATTAAAACCAGGAACGCCGACCGTCTAAGGGAGGTAGTCGACTGGATGCACGCGAGGTATCGGGCCCTGCCGCACAATATCGCGATGGGCGTCGAAGTTTCTGGCCGACACGATTTCGAGCGTATTGCCAAGCTCGGCCGCACCGGCCTCGACCTGAAATGGGTGGATCTTTCCCGCTGGGTGCCCGACGAGCGCGATGAGGCCCGCATCCTGCTGGACGACGAGTTGGAAACACTGCTCAGAAAGAGCGGAATCGGCTGGGTAATGATGGGCCCGCGATTTGCCGAGCCGGAGAAGCTTGGCAAAATCGAAAAAGCCGATTTGTGTTTTTTGCTGTCGCAGGCTAAGAGTGCAGGCTGCCGCGTATATTTCCATCGGTTCGAAGCCTTGGAACAGCAGCTGCGGCCACACCTGGCCCGCTACGGCGAGGAATGGAGCAACGGCAATCTGCAGATCGACGAACTTCAACAGTTGCCGGTTTTCCCGCCGCCAAGAGCAGCGAACCTGCTGGGCTTTGAGCCGGCCTTCCTTCCCGGCGAGTGCTAACCCCTACTAGCCTGGGCCGGCGCCGCCCTAACTGGTCTTCGAAGCGCCAGGGTTGCCGGCCATCGCCGTCAAAGACGGCCTGTAGCCAGGCGTGCAGGTCCGCAGCCTGCACGCGCTTGCTTTGAGGCTCGGTCCGCTCCGGCTCAACCTCCCGCCCGGACGCAACTGACTAACTAACGATCTCGGAGCCAGTGCTCGCCCGTCGGCAATTCAATTGAAGACATCGAAGGTATGCATCACTCCGTTCCAAAAACTTCTCTCAAATCGGAGAGCACTCAATGAACGAACTAGAAGTCTCCCTGTCCCGGTCCGGCCCCGGCCTCCAATCTCTGGCCGCACAGGCCTCACGATTTATGGAGGCGGCCAAAAGCCCGGCGACTCGCAAAGCGTATAGTGCAGACCTGAGGGACTACCTTGCTTTCTGCTCTCTCAACGGCCTGCGCTTCATGCCGTCGACACCGGAGGCGGTGAGCCTCTATATCAGTTCCCTCGCATCCCGCGTCCCTCCCGCATGTGTCTCGACCATCAAGAGGAGGCTGGCGGCGATCAGCTACGCGCATCGCCAAGCCGGACACGACTCGCCTGCCATACCGCGCAAGCACTTCGTCCTCGGCGAAGTGCTCGCGGGCATCAAGCGCACGCTGGGCGAAGCCTCGCACGGCGCCGATCCTTTATTGGGCGACGCGATCCGCCGCATCGCGGCCGCATGCCCCCTGAACCTCCTTGGTCTCCGCGACCGGGCTCTGGTCTTGCTGGGGTTTGCTATCGCTTCAAGGCGGAGCCTCCTCGCCAGCATCCTCGAGCTCCGCGACCTGACGTTCACCGATCAAGGCCTATATGTATTGATACGTCACAGTAAGACCGACCCCTTCGGGGCTGATCCTCGCCCGGTTGCCGTGCCCTTCGGCGAGCACGCGGAGACCTGCCCGGTCCTGGCCGTCAGGGCCTGGATCGAGGCGGGAACGATCACCTCCGGCGCCCTGTTCCGCGCGGTCGACCGGCACGGCAACGTGTCGTCACGCCCGCTTTCGCCGCGGTCGATCGCCAAGATCCTGGCGAAGGCCGTATCTCGGGCCGGGATTGACGTAGCGAGCGCTCATCTATCGCCGCATTCTCTCCGCGTGGGCATGGCCACGCAGGCGGCGATCAACGGCGCAGAGGAGCGGGATATCGCCAGGACCACGCTTCACAGGTCGGTGGGGATGGTGCGGCGTTATGTCCGCGACGCGGATCTGTTTCGCGGCAATGCGTCGGGGCGGCTGGGGCTGTAAGTGCCGGTGCAGGTGATATAAGTCACACCTCTCGGGGCCCAGAAACGTAAGTTATGGGCCCCGAGGTCATAACTCGGCAAGAACTGCCCCAGAATTTATCTGGTCATGACGCGACGGGGTTCAATGGACGAAGGCGTCGCGTGAACCTCGATGCTTGATTAGGCGACTCCCGGTGAGCCTGACAGTCGCTGACGGCGATGTCCGGGAACGCGTCTATGTGGACAGACTGAACGACGACCCGTGCGTGGCGGCCCGCAAGGGATACACTCTCAAGCGGCCTTGCCCGCAGCTGCGTGAAAGATATCGGATCGCAATGTTGCGCGGCGCCGGGAATTGAGTGCCGAACGAGGCGCCGCCATCGGCCGTTTGACGAAGGCCGCGACTAACAAGACGATCGGTTGTTCAACGCGGAACTATCGATAGCTATCCACCTCGGCTCGGCCTCTCTTCTTATAACCAACCTGGCCCCGATATAAGTATGCGCGGTACAACTATCCGAATAAATCAGCTTCTCAGGTGACACCAGTTACCTGACCTTACTCTTCGAACCATTCAAAAAGGCTCTGCGCGGAGGCGACTTCGAAGAATCTTCATTGGGATTCACTTTTTGCCTTCCTGGGCTTGGAAAGCAGACCGGCTTCGTTCTACTCTGTCGCATGCTTAGCAGAAAAGCAATTCTCGATGACCCACCTTGTACCCCTACTGACGAGCAGATAGACGTGGTGTGCTTCAGTAATGAACCGGATCAGGATAACCCTGGTCCCCATGTCGTGAGTACTCCGGCCACCGAAGAGACAATTTCAGAATCATCTGATCACCCGCAGTCACGGCGGACTGAGCCCGCTTTCGATTCCAATATTGAAGCAGCTGAAAAGCCCATAAGGGCCAGGCAACTGCGTTGTTGTGCCCGCCCACTCTTCCCAGCACTGGAGGAACTGGCTGAAGACCACCAGCACTATAAACCTGTTCTACTCGAGATTGCATGGCGGATGCATTTTCCGCCCAGCCTGCGAGCGTTGCCGATCGTCGCGCGGAATATCTGGCGATCGCTTGTCATGCTTCACTATGTGTTTGGCGTCGATCTGGAGGAACTTGGGGTGGCCTGCTGGCTCGGGCCTCTCGAATGGCTGGCTTCAGATTCCGAAGTACTCGCCCTGACACACACCAGGACAACCACATCCGGCAATCCGCTGCTCTACCACTGTGCGAGTACACATCCCCTGTACACGATTTATGGCGAGGGAGGCGATCATGAGTTCGATCTCATTCGATCGCTGCTTACCTTGTTCTATATCGAGAGTGCCGAGGACAGGGTTTCGCATCAGGACTACGAACGCCACGCTCGACTGGGAGCTGATATTACGCTGAAGGGCCATGTCCCGGATGAGGCCTGGAGGGCAATGCATTTTCTTGCTGGTGGTTCATCCGCCTCCAGGGAGTTGCTCGGCGCTCTGAGGGGTGCGACATCGTTGGAGGACTTAGTCTCCCGCATCTCGAAAGCGGTCGTGCCGAATTCTGAAGATGCCATTCGGCACTGGTCCGGTCTGAGACGGTATGTCCACAACATGTGGCTGGGCATATCTTCCGAGCGCCGAACGGCAATCGCTCCGAAAGTGCACGTCCATGGAGTACCGGCGCAGTCTCGAGCCAAAACATCGAGCCGCCATTTTAGTTACACCTTTCACTCGCCGAGCGGTGCCGCGAGAATTGCCCGCTATGTACCGCCCCTCACAGATCGGAAACGCCGCGAACTGGCGGCCAAGGACATCCCTCCCGATGAAGATCCTGGAACAGAAATCCTGTTCATCGTCAAAGAGGAGACCGATCGCAATGTCGAGAAATCGGTCCGCGAAGCCAGGTTTCGTGTGGAGCGGCGGATGCTTCATCGGCCCGTGGATCTGCTGCTCTGCCACGAGCGCAACCTTACCCAGGACGAAGTCGGAGTCCTGTTCCGCGACGCCTATGAACTCGTGCGGAACTACAAGGCTCGGGGATTTGACAATCGCAACCTGAAACGTGGGCTCGAGATCGCTGCCGGCGCATTGGTATCCTTCTTCACCCGCAGCGAGCCGGAGGAAGTCAGCGAGGTGATCGTTCTCAGCGCGCAGTGCCAGAACGTGAATGCAGAGACACCCGCATCAGCAAAAGGGCGGTGAGCTGATCCAGCACTACGACTCGGCCCTCCGCATCTGGCACCCCGTTTACGGGGAGGCTTTGCCACATCGCCATTTCGTTCCCCATAAGGGAGAAGCTTTCTCGCGGAAAGGCACGCGCTACCAGAATTGAAAAGACAGTGTCAGGATGGAGACAGCGAAAATTAGCGATCGATGAGGCCACTGCAAGTGCGAGGGGATCGGGGACCCGAACCGCGGCATTCAATGACTGAGCGCGGACAGCTGCAGATATGGCCGTGCGCAGGAGACTGTGTTCACACAGGGCCGGGACCAGCCCGTTACGGCGGGGGTGCTTCGCGCGCTTTGTTGGGCTGACGACGTTCGGCAGGGGGAGGTCGGCGCCATGCTGCTGTAGCCAACGCTGGACAACAGCGCGCAACAAACCCGCCGACAGGAGAATTCCTTGGCCGAGCGAAGAGTCTTCCATCAAAGATCTGAGAAGTTGCTCCATCTCCGCTTCTGTCCAAGATCCAGCGGCGCCAGAGAGAAGAGCAGATGCGATGTTACCCCCATTTGTTTCAAGCCACGTTCGCAAATCGGCGAGCGCGTCCTTGTGCTTGCGCGGAGCGCGCTTCGGGAGGACGCCATTCCACACCCAATCGAATTTTTCGGCGTCGGTCATTGCTCTTCTCCCGGAGGTTTCAAAAAGGAAACAAAGCCGAGCTTCCTGAGGAGTCGAGGGATGCTGCGTAGAAGTGCATCCTCGATTGCCCTCAAGGGGAGATTCGAGAGTTCCGACCAGGGCTCCTGGCCAATCGTCCAGTGCCCAAGTAATCCGGCGCGGATTATTTCCGCACTGCAATTTATTACCGGTTGATCCCCGCTCTCTTCGCGCGGCATCAGAATTTTGTTTCGTAACTCGCGGACGAGCACCCGCCGATGAGTGTTCGGTGGGTAAGGGTAAAGGTTGCCGGCGATCTTCGCGATTGAGTTTGGGCCGATGGCGACCGCCTTACCCTTTATCAAAAAGAACGCGGGCAGACGGCCAATCGTTTTTGAAGCCGGGAGGGCAGCGCGGACGCGATCGAGATACTTTCCGTACGCACGAAGCATCTTGAGGAGATCATCAATAATGATAAGTTCCCGCTTGTGGTATCGCGAGCCGTCGTCCTTGTCGGCCCAGTCCGCAATACCTAATATCACCTTGTCGGGTCGATCGAGAATCTCGACGATCTCATCGAGGCGCGGCAATGGCGAAGTAATGGCTCGAACCCCGGTCCCGTACGAAAACATCAGAGTGAGGGCCAGCGTGACCATGTTGTGATCGTGCTCGAATTCAGGATCGTGAACATCGAAGTTGCGCTTCCGATGTATTCTTGCCCAAGCTTTTCGAGCAAGATCGCAAATCGTTCTGATGTTGTTGCTAAGCTGCTCGACTACCGGGTAATACCGGCAGCCAACGTCAAGATCGGGAATGAAGTCGTCAACCGGAGCCTCGTCTGGCGTCCAACCCGGAAAGGCCGCCTCGTGAATCCTCCGCGATACGCGTCGATACAATCCGGCAGCCGAGCGAAGACCGATCGCCAGGTAATAGAGTTCGGCGTGGACCAGTGGATGCGGTTTTGCGAGGATGAGGCTCGTAACAGCAAGGTCCCCGCCCGTTTCGGCCACGAGGCGTGCAAAAAACGAGCGCTCCAAACGGCCGGGAGTGAGCCTGCCTGTTGGGTCGAGCCTCTTCAAGTTGGAGCGAATCGCCGTCTCGAGCTGACTTCCGCTCATCTGAACCAGTCGCGTCGGCTCGGTGATCGATAGTTTCCCCTGCGAATCGGACAGCAGCGTTCGGACAACCAGACTTACGATCGGAGGAAGCGGCAGATACACGTAGTCTGAGCGTTGCCGAAACTCATCTATTTCGAACTTATCGCTCCTATATTCGTAGTCGATCGCCTGAATGCGAAAATAGTCATGCTTCAAATCATCGGCTAAGAAGATAGCTGAACTCCTCCGACGCGAAGGCACTATTGGACATCGCGGAGAGTTCCAGCGGAAGCCTGGCCAAGAGGCGCGATGCCGTCCTGCGGGAACTCTCCGAGCGCATCCATCGCTCATTAGTCCAGGGCACTCCCACCCACAAGCGCCGTTCCATACAGCAGATGATATCGGCTCGCACGGCGGTGATCAA
>PLXP01000181.1 GCA_003151435.1 Acidobacteriaceae bacterium | reverse complement strand
ACAAGACTGCAAGCTCAACAACACAAGGCTAAAGCGAGGAATGCCCATCTCATCCCTCGCGGGTCGGTAACGCCGGTGGGTGACTAGTACTACAGTTGTATTTGCTCCGAAGGCTTCGATCCGGGCCTAAAGGCCCCTAGATTTGGGCCTGTTTTCAGGGAGTTAAAACCCCCTGCTCCCTCCGCAACCGCCGTCTGCAACTGTAGTACTAAGCGGGATTGCTGAGACGGAAGCCGTGGCCACCCAGCCTTCGGGCAAGGGCGGCCACGGCTTTTTTGCTGCTGGCCAGCGCGCGAGGGGGGCAGGGTGGCGCGACATAATTGAGAAGGCTTTGGGTTGAGAGGACTCGGCTCAGAATGGGATGGAGCCGTTGAGATGGATCGCATGAACGCCCGGATTGGGATGCCTTGGAAACTGCGCACGCGCACCCTTGTGCTCGGCGCGCGGACGCTGGTGATGGGCGTGGTCAACATTACTCCGGACTCGTTCAGCGACGGGGGGGCCTATCTTGATGCGGATGCTGCGGTGGCACAGGCGCTGCGGCTGCTCGGCGAGGGGGCCGACCTTCTCGACCTGGGGGCGGAGAGCACGCGGCCGGGTTCAGTGGCGGGTGGCGCTGCTGGATCAGATTCGGCGCCTGCGGTGAGCGCGGAGCAAGAACAGGCGCGGCTGCTGCCGGTGATCGAGGGCATTCTGCGGGAGCGGCCGCGAGCGATTCTCTCCATCGACACGTACAAGGCTGCTACTGCGGAGGCGGCGCTGGCGGCCGGTGCGGAGATTGTGAACGACGTGAGCGGGTTCGGGTGGGACCCGGAGATGGCGCGGGTGTGCGCCGAGGCCAAGGCGGGCGTGGTGTTGATGCATACGCGGGGGCGGCCCGAAGAGTGGCGCGCGCAGCCGCAGCTTGACCCGGATGCGCTGGTGGAGATGGTGCGGTCGGGGCTTGCGGCGAGTTTGGGCGCGGCGCAGGATGCGGGGGTTGCCGAAGAGGCCATCGTGCTGGACCCCGGCTACGGATTTGGGAAGCGCTTTGGTGAAAACTACGCTCTGCTGGCGCGGCAGGTGGAACTGCTGTCGCTGGGCCGGCCGTTGCTGGCGGGGGTTTCGCGGAAATCGTTTCTGGGGCACACGCTGGCGCCGCTGTACGGTGGCTCGCCTGCTCCGGTTGAAGCGCGGGAGAACGCCAGCCTCGCCGCTATGGTGGCGGCGATCCTGCATGGAGCGTCGGTGGTGCGCGTTCATGCGGTGAGGACCGCGGTGGAAGCGGCCCGCGTGGCCGATGCGGTGCTGGCGGCAGCAGTGTAAACTTTTCCTTCGCGTAGAGCCCGTGGTTTGCCTTACGCAGACAGGAAATCCATGTTCAGGCACAAAGCTGTTTTGTCCGCTGTTCTTATTGCTTCGTTTGCCACTGCGGCGGTGTGTACCGCACAGGCCCCAGCTGGCCCGGTTCAAGCCAGGCGGCCCATGACGTTTGAAGACATGATGAAGATGAAGCGGCTGGGAGAGACCGCCGTTTCGCCGGATGGGAAGTGGCTGGCCTACTCCGTGACGACGGTGGACCTGGACAAGAACACCAAGACGCCCGAGTTGTGGTTGCAGGCGATTGCCGGCGGTGAGCCGCTGAAGCTGGCCGTGGGACAGCCGGGAGACGGCGGGCCGCAGTTTGCGCCGGACGGGAAGCGGATTCTGTTTCAGAGTAGCCGTGGCGGAAGCCAGCAGGTGTGGCTGGCGGACTTTGACGCGGCCACCGGCTTGACGAGCAATGCGAAGAAGCTGACCAGCATCGCGACCGAGGCGGATAACGCGCTCTGGTCGCCGGATGCGAAGTCGATTGTGCTTACGTCGGCGGTTTATCCGGACTGTCCAGCAATTAAGGCTGCGGATGTGACCACGGGCGACAAGTGCAATGCGGATCGCGACGCGGCAAAGGCTGCCAGCAAGGTGAAGGCGCAGATTTTTACGCACCTGCTGTATCGGCACTGGAACCACTTCACGGGGGACAAGCGGAGCCATCTTTTTCTCGTTTCGGTTGATAGCGGTGCGGTACGGGACCTGACGCCGAACGATCCGCACGATGTGCCGCCGTTCTCGCTGGAAGGCGGTGGCGGGTTTGCGTTTGCGCCGGACTCGAAGGAACTGGCGTTTACCGAGAATCTGGATGAAGAGCCGGCGACCAGCACCAATGCGGATATTTTTACGCTCGATTTGACCGATGCGGCGGCGAAGCCGGTGAAGGTGAGCACGTCGCACGGAGGGGATTTCAATCCGGCTTATTCGCCGGATGGGAAGTGGCTGGCGTGGCGGAGCGAGGAGCGGGCGGGGTATGAAGCGGATAAGTTTCGGTTGATGCTGTATGACCGGGCAGCGAAGACGAGCAAGGATTTGCTGCCGAAGTTTGAGAATTGGGTGGATGAGTTCGCGTGGGCGCGGGATGCGCGCGGTATCTATATCGTGTCTGGAGCCAAGGGCGAAGCGCCGATCTCCTTTGTCCCGGTCTCGATCGAGCCTTACATGAGCACGGAACCGATCGAGGTAAAGGGCGAATTCAGCGACCTCCATCTCAAGCTCGGCTCTGATCGAATCATTGCCACACGGATGCTTGCGGACTCGCCTGCGGAGGTGGTTTCAGTGGACTTCCGGTTTGATCCCTCGACTGCTCGCAGCGACTCGCCAACATTTAGACCTGTGCTCCAGCCAATGACACACCTCAACGACGTCCTACTCGGCGAACTCGATCTCGCTCCGCTCGAATCGTTCTGGTTCACGGCAGCGGACAAGACGAAGTTGCAGGGATTCATCATCAGGCCGCCGGGATTCGATGCGGCGAAGAAGTATCCGGTGAAGTTTTTGATTCACGGCGGGCCGCAGGGGGCGTGGGGCGATGCGTGGAGCTATCGCTGGAATGCAGAGCTGTTTGCCGCGAATGGCTACGTGGTGGTGATGGTCAATCCGCGCGGGTCGACGGGGTACGGACAGGACATTATCGATGGCGTGAACGGCGACTGGGGCGGCAAGCCCTTCACCGACCTGATGATGGGCCTGGATTATGCCGAGCAGCACTATCCCTTCATCGACAAGGACCGCGAGTGCGCGCTGGGCGCGAGCTATGGCGGCTACATGGCCAATTGGATTCTGGGCCACAACACGCGCTTCAAGTGCATCGTGTCGCACGACGGCATGTTCAATGCCGAGTCGGCGTATGGATCGACGGAGGAGATGTGGTTTAACGAGTGGGAGTTCAAGGGCAAGCCGTGGGACTACTATGGCAAGCCGGATCAGGAGAATCCCTTCCGCAAGTGGTCGCCGATGCTGGCTGCGAAGAACTTCAAGACGCCGACGCTGGTGATTCACAGCCAGCTCGATTACCGGCTGGATGTGAGCGAGGGGTACCAGTTGTTCGACACGCTGCAACGGTTGAAGGTGCCGAGCAAGATGTTGTACTTCCCGGATGAGGGACACTGGGTGCTGAAGCCGCAGAATTCGCAGTTGTGGTACAAGACGGTGAATGATTGGGTGGATGAGTGGACAAAGGCGAGGGAATAGGGACTGGCTGGATCTGAGCTCGAACAAGAGGTACATGGAAGGATTCGGTGGATGAGAAGAGGCAACCGCGGATCCTTCGACTCGCTGCGCTCGCTCAGGATGACAAACTTTGTTTCTCGGCAATCGAAGCTAGAAGCTAGGAGTTAGAAGTTGGCTTTTGGACGCAAATCCGGCAAGGTGCGGGCCTTCCTCGATGAGGCGGGACTGCATGAATACGCTGTGCGCTCGCTGGGGCGGGCGATGCGGACCGAAGCGGAGTTGCGCCGTCTGATGGCTGCGCGCGTTGAGCCGGGAGAACGCGGTGAGACGGTCATCTCCGCTGTGCTGGCGCGGCTGAAGAAGAACGGCTACCTGAACGACGCTGCCTTTGCGGAGACCTATGCCCGCCTGCGCCACGAGAACGAAAAGCTGGGGCAGAGGAACGTTCGCCAGAAACTGCAACAGAAGGGCGTGGCTTCGCACATTGTGAACGAAACCCTGGAAGCGCGCTACGGCGGCACCGACGAAGAAGCACTGGCCCGCCAGCACCTGGAGCGCAAGCGCATTCGCAAGCCGGAGAATGAAAAAGAGGCCGCACGCGTGATGCGGCGGCTGGTGACGGCGGGGTTCTCGACCGGCGTGATTTACAAGATTCTGCGCCAGTGGGATGTGCCGGATGAAACGCTGGCCGCGCTCGAAAATGTTGGGGATGAAACACATGAAGAGTAGGTCGTCTCCGACCCTTTCGCCATGAAGCCAGCGCAAGGATGGGGCACGGAGTTCAGTGAGAACGAAGCGCGCGAGGTATCGTTGGTCTCCGAACCGGAGTTCAGTGGGGATGAAGGGCGCGAGGTGTAGGTGGTCTCCCACGCGAAGTTTTTTCGGGACGAAGCGCACGAAGAATGAACTTTCCCGGCTCTTCTGTCGTAGAGTGCTGTGTAGGCAAGCTCACTTGAACTTCTGGAGTTCGCATGGCTTCTGCCGTTGCCGTTTCTGCAGCTTCCTCACCTATTGAAGTGAACGCGCTGGTGAAGCGGTTTGGCACTGTGACCGCCGTGGATGGCGTGTCGCTGACGCTGCGCGCGGGCGAGTGCCTGGGCCTGCTGGGGCCGAATGGCGCGGGCAAGACGACGCTCATCCGGGGTATTGTGGGGCGGGTGATTCCCGACGCGGGGCGCATCACGGTACTTGGATTTGCGGCTTGTTCCGGGGAGGCGCGCGAGGCCTTGGGATGGGTGCCACAGGAGCTGGCAATTTATCCGCGGCTCTCGTGCAAGGAGAACCTTTCATCGTTCGGGCGCTACCACGGACTCAGGGGCGGCAAGCTGGCGGAGCAGGTGGCCTGGTGCCTGAAGTGGGCGGCGCTGGAGGATCGCGCGGCAGAGCCGGCGAAGAATCTCTCCGGCGGCATGAAGCGGCGGCTCAACATGGCAGCGGGTATTATTCACAAGCCGCGCGTGGTGCTGATGGATGAGCCGACGGTAGGCGTGGATCCGCAATCGCGCAATCGCATCTTCGAAATGATTGAGGCGCTGCGGGCGCAGGGAGCGTCGATTGTGTACACGACGCACTACATGGAAGAGGCGGAGCGGCTGTGCGACCGCATCGCCATCATCGACCATGGGCACATTATTGCCGAGGGTACCAACGCCGAGCTGGTTCACAGTGCTTTTGGCACGCGGAGCCAGGTGTTGGCGCGGTTTGCCGGCGCGGGGCCGGAGATCGCCGCGTGGGTGGAGCGGCGCGGCGGTCGCATGGCGGACTCGACGGCGCAGTTTACGGTGGAGCGCTCGACGGAGATTGCCGGGCTGTTGGACGACGCAGCGCGCGACGGGCTGGAGCTGGAGGATGTTTCGCTGCGGCGGCCCAATCTTGAGTCTGTGTTTCTGCACCTGACGGGAAGGGAGCTGCGCGATTGATCTTCGCTATCGTTCGTACCGCTGTTGCCGCACTGCGCAGGGATCGCGCCTCACTGGCGCTGAGCTTCGTGCTGCCCATCGCCTTCTTTAGCATCTTTGCCATGATCTTCGGCAGCCAGCACAACACGGTTCCGCGCGTTCACGTGATCGTTGTGGACCAGGACAAGAGCACGGCATCGCGCCAACTGGTGGGCGGGCTGGAGCGGGAAGGATCGCTCATCATCAGCACCAGGCCCAAGTCGAAAACGAAAGGACAGGAGCTTCCGGAGTACACGGCTGCGTCGGCTGAGGCCGCGGTAAAGGCGGGCGACGTGTCTGTGGCGCTGGTGATTCCGCAGGGGTGGGGGCAGAATCCCATTTCGTTCGGCGGCAGCCACAGCGGCCCCGTGATTGAACTGCTGAGCGATGCCAGCGACGCGATTGCGCCCCAGATGGTGGGAGGCCTGCTGCAAAAGGCCTCAATGACGGCGATGCCTGCAGTGATGGCGGAGAAGGGGTCAGAATATACGGCGCAGTCCATCGGCGGATTTACGCCCGAGCAGCAGAAGCGCATGGACGCTAACATGGCGGAGTTGCGGCAGATTGAGAATGCGCCGGCGGAGACCGGGGCGGCGGGGGCTCCGGAGGCTGGACCTGGGGGCGGCGGGATGATCGCCGTGCATGAGCGGGCCGTGGTGGGCGAGAACAAGAACAAGCCGATGATTTCGTTTTATGCGGCGGCCATCGGCGTGATGTTTTTGCTGTTCACCGCCAGCGGGTCGGCAGGGGCCCTGCTGGATGAGGCGGAGAGCGGCACGCTGGATCGCGTGCTGAGCTCGCGGGTGACGATGACCACGCTGCTGGCGGGCAAGATGACGTTCAACACCCTGCTGGCCTTCTCCCAACTTTGCGTGATGTTCCTGTTTGCGTGGGTGGTGTTTCATATCGATCTGTTCGGCCACATTCCGGGGTTTGTGGTGATGGGGATTTGTACGGCGTTTGCGGTGGCCGCCTTTGGAATGCTGCTGGCCAGCATGTGCCACACGCGGGCGCAGTTGGGAGCGGTGTCTACGCTGCTGATTCTCATCATGTCGTCGCTGGGCGGCAGCATGTTTCCGCGCTTCCTGATGCCCAAGGCGATGCAGACGGCGGGGCTGTTCACCATCAACGCGTGGGCCATTGACGGGTTTACGAAGGTGTTTTGGCGCGACCTGCCGGTGACGGCGCTGTGGCCGCAGGTGGGGGTGCTGCTGACGGTGGGGGTGGGGCTATTTTTGATCGCACGCCGGGTGGCGCGGCGGTGGGAACTGGCCTGACGCTCGCAGTTTGGCCGAGCGCGAGGCTGCGTTTCGATGCCATGGCCGATTACACTGGATGAGCCATGCAAAACCGCTCTGGGAACGAGATACGCGAGCTTTTTCTGCGCTTTTTTGAGTCGAAGGAGCACCGCCGGGTGCATTCTTCCTCGCTGGTGCCTGCCAACGATCCGACGCTGCTGTTTACCAACGCCGGAATGAACCAGTTCAAGGATCTTTTTCTGGGAGCGGAGAGGCGCGCGTATTCGCGGGCGACCACGTCGCAGAAGTGCGTGCGCGCGGGCGGCAAGCACAACGACTTGGAGAATGTCGGCTTTACGCGGCGGCATCATACGTTTTTCGAGATGCTGGGCAACTTCAGCTTTGGAGACTACTTCAAGCGCGACGCGATCAACTTTGCGTGGGAGCTGGTGACCAGCGAGGAGTGGTTTGGGATTCCGAAAGACCGGCTGTACGTGACGATTTTTGAAGGCGCCGACGGAGTGCCGCGTGACGACGAGGCCGAGGGCTATTGGATTGAGGCCGGGGTGCCGAAGGAGCGCATCCGCGCGTGCGGGCTGAAGGACAACTTCTGGCAGATGGGCGAGACAGGGCCGTGCGGGCCGTGCTCGGAGATCTTCTACGACATGGGGTTGGAAGCGGCGGAGACTCCGGGGGTCGATTTGCCTTTCGGGGAAGACGACGCGCGGTATGTGGAGATCTGGAACCTGGTCTTCATGCAGTTTGACCGCTCCGCGGTTGTGGACCCCTCCACCAAAGCCACTACTTACACGCTAACGCCGCTGCCCAAGCCGTCGATTGATACGGGCATGGGGCTGGAGCGGGTGGCGGCGGTGCTGCAGGGGAAGCTGTCGAATTTTGAGACGGATTTGTTTACGCCGCTGATTGAGAGAGCGGCAAAACTGACCAGATTCAAGTACAGGCTCGTTGGGAAAGGCGGAGTTGGCGCCCCAAGTTTTCCCACTGAGGATGAGGTCCGAAAAAGCGAGGAGAAGCAGCGTTTGAGATCTGCCAGCCTGCGCATCATCTCCGACCACGCTCGCGCGGCTACCTTCCTCATCAACGACGGCGTTTTGCCCTCGAACGAAGGCCGCGGCTACGTACTGCGCAAGATTCTCCGCCGTGGAATTCGCCACGGCCACTTGCTTGGCCAAAATGATCTTTTTATGCACAAGATGGTATTCGCGGTCCGTGATCTGATGCAGGGAGCTTATCCGGAACTTATCGGTTCAGCCGAACGCGTATCGAAGGTTGTCGAATCCGAAGAACGTCAGTTTTCACGAGTGATCTTGGAGGGTGCGCAGCGATTCGATCAAGCAGTTGCTGAGATGATTCGATCCGACATCGAAGGAATGGAACTGCTTAGTCACCATTCGAACACGAACTTTGAGGGGATCCGAGTGAGCACCGATTTGAAGGTTCTCGACTCTCCTTCGCCAGAACCGTCCATTGCGCGAATCGTTAGGCTGCTGACCGGTCTTAACCAGAAGCCAGGCTACCGAGTCACACCGGCACCAGCATACATGATTCCAGGCGAAAAGGCCTTCCACATCTATGAGACCTACGGTCTACCACTCGACTTCATGATTGAGTCGGCGCGTGACTACGGAATCGCGTTCGACTCAGAAGGCTTTGAAGCTGCACGCGCTGAGGAGCAGGCGCGGGCGCGGGCATCGTGGAAGGGTGGCAGCCAGAAGAGCGCCAGCCCGGCGTATCGCGATCTGCCCAAGACTGACTTTGAAGGGTACCGGTATCTGAACTCGACCGACTGCGAAGTGCTGGCCATGGTGAAGGACGGCGTTGGCGTGCCGGCCGCTGCGGCGGGCGAACAGGTCGATGTAGTTCTCGACCACACGAGCTTCTATGGCGACTCGGGCGGTCAGGTTGGCGATACGGGGTGGTTTACCTCGACCGACGGCAACACGACCGTGGCGGAGATTACCGGCAGCGTGCTGCCTGTGCAGGGTGTGCGCGTGCACAAGGCAGTGCTGAAACAGCCGCTGGCCGTTGGCGACCATGTGAACACGGTGGTGAATGGAGAGCGGCGCGACGCGATCCGGCGCAACCATACCGGGACCCACCTGCTGCATGCGGCTTTGCGGCAGGTGCTGGGCACGCATGTGAAGCAGGCCGGTTCGCTGGTGGATCCAACGCGGCTGCGGTTTGATTTTTCGCACTTTGCGCAGGTGGCGGACGAGGAGTTGCAGGAGATCGAGAACATTGTGAACCGCGAGGTGCTGGGCAACGCCAAAGTGGAAACGCTGGAAGACGTGCCCATCGACGTGGCGGTGAATGAGTACCACGCCATGGCTTTGTTCGGCGAGAAGTATGGCGAAAAGGTGCGGGTGGTGAGGTTGTCTGATGGCTTCTCAACCGAGCTTTGCGGCGGCACGCATACCGCTGCGACGGGCGAGATTGGCCTGCTGAAGGTGACCAGCGAGGGCGCGGTTTCGGCGGGCGTGCGGCGCATTGAGGCCATCAGCGGGATGGGTTCGCTGGACACGTTCCGGCGCGACTTTGAACTGGCGCAACTGGCATCGCAGGTGGCTCCAGCGACCGCCGGCGGGAGCCTTGCAGACGGGCTGAGGGGCAAGCTGGCGGCGCAGGAAGAGGAGCTGAAACGGCTGCGGCGGGAGTTGGAAGAGAGCCGCATGAAGTCGGCCGCCGGGGGGCTGGACGAGGCTCTTGCGCAGGCAGTAGAAGTCAAGGGAGTCAAAGTGCTGCGGCACCGCGCCGACAACCTGGAGCGCGGGCAGTTGCGGACGCTCGTCGACAACCTGAAGCAGAAGGTGGGCGAGGGCGTGGTGGTACTGGCGTCCGCGCAGCCGGAGGGCAGGGTCGCTCTGATTGCCGGAGTGACGGCGGGGTTGACCAAGCGGATTCAGGCCGGCAAGCTGGTGGGCGCGGTGGCCAAGGTGGTGGGCGGATCGGGTGGCGGAAAGCCAGAGATTGCCGAGGCCGGAGGCAAGGACCAGGGACAGATCGATGCGGCGCTCCAGGCGGTTCCGGAGTTGGTTGGGGAGTTGTTGGGGTGAGGCTTCGGTGATGGAGTTGGGTGGGGATCCCACCCTTGCCACAAAAACAAAGACGCGGCAAGGATGGGGCACCCAATCCCCTTGATTTCCAGGTTGCAGAATCGAGACCTGGGGCACCCAGTTCAGGGTAAAGATGAAAACGGCCGCTCCTTTGGGGGCGGCCATTTTTCGTTCTCAAAAGCAGTGCTATCGACGCGGACTCGTGCTACCGAATGCGGAAGCTGTAGGCGACACCGAAGGAGACGATGGGGTAGGTCTTCAACGGCTCAAGATCGCTGGTCCATTTGGCGACCTGGGTGGTGAGGTTGTTCTGAATCTGAATCGCGATGGGGTTGGTTTTGCTGCTGATGTCGGTGCAGATGGTCTGCGCCTGGTCATAGCAGGCCCAACCGCCCAGGTTCACGTTGAGCGATGGCTTGCCGATGAGGGCAACGCCGACTTCGACCGGGAACGACCAGTGGCCTTTGCGCTGGATGGTGTTTCCCCAACCCGTGGTGATGGTAAACGCGGGCTTGGTGGTGTTCAGGTTCAGGGTTCCGGCTCCGTTGACGGGCGTGGCGCCAGTGGCTGCGTTTGTGTTGGCCGAGTAGTAGGTCTGGTTGTTCAGAGTGAAGCTCGTTCCGGCGGCGACGGCGGCGGTAGCCGTGAGCTGGTTGTGGTTCAAAAACAACACGCCGGGGCTAAGGCGAAAGCCGGTGTGGAAGGGATAGATGTCCACGGCGGCGCCGGCTGAGGCCAGGCTCAGCTTCGCATTGGCGTTGATTCCATTGGTGGTGAAATCAGTGGAGTAGTTAAAGATGTTGCCGGTACCGCGCAGATTGAAGTGCTGGTTGAGGTTGGTGCTGATCTGCATGCCGATGCCCAACGGGGAGATCCCGACGCCGAGAGACACACGCGACAGAGGCTTTGCGGGGGCGCCTGAGCGCCTTACCGCCGGGACGGCCTGGGCGCCGCCTGCGCCAGTGGGATCAAGACTATCGAGGTTGCTAACCAGGCTCAAGGATGAGCTGGACGACTGGGCAACGAGCGCCGAAGACGCGGCCAGCAAGACTGCGCCGAGAAAAATTGTAGGACGTTTCACGAGGATGAAGCCTCCAGAGTCGATTCGCGGATATCTTTAGGCACGTGCGACTTCCCTGCCCTTGGATAAAGGACAGGGAGGGGTCACACAATATATGGCGCAAATCTAAAAATAACGCGCCAAAAACGGTGTTTCCTAGAGGTTACCATGGATTTACTTTTCCCAGAGGCCGCCCTGAGAGAAGCGCAAAAGTTTGACGATGGATGTACTTTGCAATGAAGGTGTTCCGTTTTGGGTCGCTTCGGGCTAAAGTGCGGCGCGCAGGCCGCACCAAAGTAACCTTATACCCGAGAGTACGAAAACCAGCCGGGATGCCGTAGTCTGGGCTCATGGTGAAGCTTGATCGGGAAACCTGGGACGCCGCCAGGCTGCGCGTGCAGTTGCTGGGCTGGTATAAATGCAACCAGCGCGACCTGCCCTGGAGGCGCAGCCGTGATCCCTACGCCATCTGGGTTTCAGAGATCATGCTGCAGCAGACGCGCGTGGCCGTGGTGGTGGAGCGCTACCAGGCATTCCTGGAGAGGTTTCCCACGCTGATTTCGTTGGCTTTGGCTCCGGAGCAGGAGGTGCTGGCGCTGTGGAGCGGGCTGGGCTACTACCGGCGCGCGCGCATGTTGCACAAGGCGGCGCAGTTTGTGGCCGAGCAACACCAGGGCAACTTGCCCAACAGCGCCGACGATCTGCGTGCGCTGCCCGGCATTGGCGCGTACACAGCGGCCGCGATTGCAAGCATCGCGCACGGCCAGGGCGTGGCCGTTGTCGACGGCAACGTGGAACGCGTGTTGTGCCGGCTGGCGGGCTGGGAAGCAAGCGGCCGCAAGGGTGGAGCGGCTCTGCGGCGCGACATTGAGGAACTTGCCGCGCACCTGTTGGATCCGGAGCATCCGGGCGATTTTAACCAGGCCATGATGGAGTTGGGTGCGACGGTGTGTACGCCACGCAATCCGCAGTGCCTGGTGTGCCCCTTGTCGGCACGCTGCAAAACGCGGGGCGAGCACAAGACGACGCCGCGGCCGCGGATGCTGAGCCGCGAAGTGGCCCATGCGCTGTCAGTGAGGATGAGCCCAAACCCGGGCACCGGACCAGGCAGCCGGGAAGTGTTGTTGGAGCAGCGGCCGCAATCCGTCACGGTGATGCCGGGGCTGTGGGAATTGCCTGCCCTTCCGGACGCAGCAGTGGCGCAGCAGGATCTGCGCATGACGGTTCGCCACGCCATCATGCAGGTGAACTATTACGTGCGCATCCGCACGGTGTTTGAGGACGATGTACCGGCGCTGACAGTGCCGGGCGGCGAGCGGCGTTGGGTTCCGCTGTATGAGGCCGCGACCATGGCCCTGACAGGGCTGACCCGCAAGGTGCTTAGCCGGGCTCACCTGCTTACAGTAGTGCCGCTGGATGCGATTGCCGAATCGCCGGAGATCGACGTACTCTGAAAGCTCATCGATCGGCATGGTTGGGAAGCGCGGCCGTTCATTCCACCCACTCGAAACCAGTTCGATTCGGATCAAGTTCGATCCAGATCAGGGGAAAAACTGAATGTATTTGAAGCACATGTGTGTGGTCGTTGCGTGCAGCATTCTGGCTGCAACTCAGTTTCGCGGACAACAGGCTGCGGTTCCGGCGGTTCCGGGATTACCGCCCGCGGCCCGCGCCGCAGCCTCCTCCATCGATGCGGAAAAGATTCGCGCGAATGTGCGCTTTTTGTCACTTGACCTGCTGGAAGGGCGGGGGCCGGGCACACGCGGCGCAGAACTTGCCGCCGAGTACATTGCCACGCAGTTCTCCCTGGACGGCGTGAAACCTGCGGGTGAAAATGGCACCTACTTTCAAAGCGTGCCGCTGATTGCTGTGCATACCGTCGAGGACAAGACAAAGTTTGCCTTTGTGCCGGCAAGCGGTGAGCGGATGGAGTTGGCGTATGGCACGGAGATTGTGTCGAAGGACCAGACGGGAGAACCCACCGCCGACATCGACGCCCCTATTGTGTTTGTGGGGTACGGGATTCACGCTCCGGAGTACCACTGGGACGACTACGCCGGCGTGGATGTGAAGGGCAAGATCGCGCTGGTCATCGTGAATGAACCTCCGTCGAACGATGAGAAGTTTTTCAAGGGCAGGGCGCTGACCTACTACGGCCGGTGGACGTACAAGTACGAAGAAGCGGCGCGGCGCGGTGCGGTGGGCGTGCTGATTGTTCATCGCACCGACCTGGCGAGTTATGGCTGGGATGTGGTGCGCAATTCGCAGGCCATCGAGAAGAGCTATCTGCAGGGCGATCCCGATGCGACGCTGAGGGCGGCGGCGTGGATCCAGCACGATGTGGCGCAGCGGCTGTTTACGCTGGCGGGCCTGGGCGACCTGGACCAGGCCATCGACAAGGCGGGGCGGCCGGGGGCATTCCATGCGGTTGAGCTTCCGATAAAGCTGAAGGGACACGTGGAGAGCCGGGTTCGGCGCTATGTTTCAGCGAACGTGGTGGGCCGCGTGGCGGGCGCCGGCAAGGGTGGAAACGCCGTGCTTTACACGGCCCACTACGATCACCTGGGCATCAATCCCGACGCCAAGGGCGACAACATCTACAACGGCGCCGCCGACAACGGCACGGGCTGCGGAATTTTGCTGGAGATGGCGCGGGCGTTTGCGCAATCGCCTGCGCGGCCGCCGCATGACATTTATTTTTCGGCTGTTACGGCAGAGGAGCAAGGGCTGCTGGGCTCGCAATATCTCGGCGTGCATCCGCCGGTGCCTGCAGGACAGATCGCGCTTGATCTGAACTACGACATGATTCTGCCTATCGGCATACCGCGATCGGTGAACATGGGCGGAGCCGAGCGCATCGACTTCTGGCCGACGGTGCAAACGGTCGCCAAGGCGTTCGACCTGCAATTGCTGCCCGATCCAACACCCAGCGCAGGCCACTACTACCGCAGCGATCATTTCTCGCTGGCGCGCGTGGGCATTCCCGCTTTTTCAGTGGACCAGGGCGAGTTATTCGAGGGGCATGACGAGGCGTGGGGCCACGCGCAATTCATGGACTACGTGGCGCACCATTACCACCAGCCCTCCGACGAGTTCCACGCCGATTGGGATTTCAGCGGGAACGCGAAGCTGGCGCGATTTGGATTTGTGCTGGGCTGGCTGGCGGGCGAGCAGCCGAAGCCGGTGGAGTGGAAAGCGGGCGATGAGTTTGAAGCGGCGAGGAAGGCGAGCCAGGCCAAATAGGGCGTGGCTCAGTAATAGTCCGCGCAGCTGAGGTAGTAGCCGCACTGGGTGCAGACCAGCTTGCAATGGTGGCCGGTGAGGCGTTGGCCGCAGGTGGGGCAGATTTGGCAGTGGTGTTCGATGGACGTGGCATGCGGCACGGGACGGGGCGTGCCACTTTGTGACAAATCGGCGGACGCGGCGGGAGAGAAATCGGGCGCAAAATCGGGATTGAGGGCGGTGGGAAGCTGCGGCAACATGGCAGAGAGGTTAGCATGGAGGAGAGGGCTGGGCCACCGCGAGCAAGATTCGGCGGGTGCGCCAGGTGCTCGAAGCATCAACCCCTGGGTTTTAGATCTTCGCTGCCCGTACGGACTCCCCTGAGCGGCGGCGCGAGACACCCACGAGGGCAACCAAACGAAATTTGACCCCCCAAGGAGGGAAAATGGCAAGCAAGGCAAGTGCGGTTTGGACAGGTTCACTGAAGGAAGGCAAGGGCACGATTTCGACGGCGACGGGCGTGCTGAGCAACGCGAACTACTCCTTCGCCACGCGTTTTGAAGGCGCAGCTTCAGGCACCACGCCGGAGGAGCTGATTGCGGCAGCGCACGCGAGCTGCTTCTCGATGGCACTAGGCGCTCAATTGGGCGAGGCTGGGCTGACCCCGGAAAAGATTGAAACCAACGCGGCCGTCACCCTGGCCAAGACCGACGCCGGTTTCGCGATCACCAAGATTGCGCTGACCACGACGGCCACGGTTCCTGGGGCCAGCAAGGAAGCGTTCGACAAGGCTGCCGGCAACGCCAAGGCGGGCTGTCCCATCTCCAAGCTGTTCGCCAACAACACTGAGATTTCGTTGGACGCGAAGCTGGTTTAAGCACTGACCAATACGGGCACCGGGGTTAACCACCCCGGTGTCTCGAAGCAGTTTAAGCGGGCGCAAGTTGACACAAACAGCTGCATTTGCGAGACTCGAAAGTGCTGCCGGTCTTGCGGAATCCGCCTGACCTGTGTACCGTGCCGAAGTGGCGGAATTGGCAGACGCGCGTGGTTCAGGTCCACGTACTCGCAAGGGTGTGGGGGTTCGAGTCCCTTCTTCGGCACCAAGCTGTCAAGTAAATATAATAAAATCAATCATTTCAACGAGTTGCAAGCGGCAGAATCCCTCAAAATTCAATCAAGCAGTGTCATTGGGGGACAAAACTGCGTTCTGGCCTCACTAAGGCCGAACTGTAGTTGAACTATAGTTGAATCAGAAGGTTAGGTATTTTGACCATACACTTTTTCGACCTCAATTTTGACCGAAAAATTTCAAGATTTCACTAAGTTCGCACTAAGCTTTCCGGCGTAACGCCTTTGTTTTTAATGCATCCTTTCCAAGGGCGTAGCGGCTGGATGTTGTCAGGGGTAGATGTTCGCCTCTTCTTCGCCTATTCTCTACCCATGTTCCCAACGCCATCAGGCCGCAAGACCTTCGTGGTTAGCCGGCGCCGGGGAGTCGGGCATATCCTTCCGGCACCTTGAGGAAGGGATCTCCTTCATGGAAGTTGGTGTAGTAGTCATCTCCTGGTAGCCAGTTGGCTGCGGTGCTGGGGATCTCATTGGCCTTCCTTGCCAATTAGTAATTGGAGCTTTGGTTCTCTCCTCTACTGAGTACATACTCATTATGTAATTCAATTCAGCGCGGCCCCGGAGTTGCTTGACNNGGGAAGACTCGCGAGGCCGCCGGACGTTCTGTAGGGGAAATAGCCCAACTGGCCGGGATGGAGGCATCGGAATGGGCGGCCGTCGAGGCCGGTTACGTCCCCGATCCCGCGCAACTGCGTCCCATGGCCGATGCCCTCGAGCTCGGTTATGACAAGATCGCCACGCTGGCCGTGCTCTGCCGGGATGGCTGGGAGGAGTAACCCGGTCCTGCCGCCGCCCCAGACCTTCCGGGGCAATCGCTACAGGTAATCACAACTCATATACTCATCTTCAGAGGAAGGAGGTGAGTCAGATCAAGAAGAAGGAAGGAACAGGGATAAAACGCTTGAATATCAATATCCCCACAGAGCTTCACCGCAGCTTCAAGTCCACAACCGCAGCTCAGGGCCTCGAGATGACCGACGTGCTTCTGGAGTTCATCGAGAAGTATGTGGCCAAGAATGAACCCGCCGCTCCTAAGAAAGGACGGCGCGGATGAAGCGCGCCGCCCTTTATATGCGCGTCTCGACCGTCGATCAGCATCTGAAGACGCAGCTTCTCGACCTGCGTCACATGGTGCTCAACGAGGGTACGAGATCGTCGCCGAGTACACCGACAAGATCAGTGGCACGAAGGCCAAAAGGCCGGGGCTCGATCAGATGATGTCCGATGGCCGCCGCGGCCGCTTCGATGTTGTCCTGGTCTGGGCTTCAGACCGGATCGCCCGGTCAGTGAAACACTTCCTCGATGTGCTCGACGAGTTGAATCGGATCGGCGTCGAGTACGTCAGGTTCCGGGAAAACATCGACACCGGCGGCCCGTTGGGCCGGGCTATCGTCGTGATCATCGGCGCCATCGCTGCGCTTGAACGCAGTCTGATCGTCGAACGGGTGCGCGCCGGCATGCGGCGCGCCCGGCTCGAAGGTCAGC
>PLXP01000234.1:859-8808 GCA_003151435.1 Acidobacteriaceae bacterium | reverse complement strand
ATTCCCGCGCTTTAACGCAGAAGAGCCTCGAAATGACAACAGATGTCCCTGTCAGGCATAGGCCTGCAGATTCTGTGAGATGACCGTGACGGCCATGATGTCGAAAATCGCGCCAGGGTCAGTGTATTTTTCATCCCCCAGTTCGTCATAGCGCCCACGCTCAGAGTAGGCCGCTTGAATCTGGCCGTTGACCATGCCTTGGAACGGCCCCTCTAGATAAACGCGGTCTTCCCGGTGCGCCATTACGGTGGCGTGAATCGCGGGATCCTTCGTTTTTTCCGTAGTCACTTCCTTTATGTACAGCGCTTCTTCATCGGTGATATTGAACTTCTTTCTGATTTCCGCAACCATATCCTGCACGGAGACTTTTGGCATCGGCGGTCCTGCGGTTTTTGCGCCCTTGCCTAGCTTCAGTTTCACCGTCCCGGCACTGTGCACTTCGCCTTGGTATTGAACCGCCGCTTTCACTACCTCTGTTTGGCGAATCTGCTTCATCAACTCGGAAACACTGCCTTGCTTGATGAGTTGCGGCCCTATGTATTCAGCAAATGCCGCAAACTCTCCAATCGCGGGCGGGTAAGTGAAAAAGCATGTGAGAAAATGAAAACTCTTCTCGAAGCGAGCAAGCTGGTAAACAAATGCTTTCCGTTGTTCTAAATCAGTGATCTTGGTCTGAAATCTCGCACGCAGCCCGCTCACCACGAATTGAGCTTGAGCGTCATTGCCAGCGGTGATGAGCCTTAGGAGGTTCTTCGCATCATCCGGCGTAAACACCTTCGCCCTTAGAATCTCCTTGTACAAATTGACGCATTGCTCCTTGTCCGGTTCCTCCGGCTCAAACGGCGTGCCTTTCCGGTACTTCACAAACGCCTTCAAGATAGCCTTAGCATTATTTGTGAAATCGACGACCACCACATCCTTCTTGCCTTCGTAACAACGGTTCAGCCGCGAAACGGTCTGCACAGCGTTGCGGTCTACGACGGACTTGTCTAGGAACATTCCGGCAAGCAATGGCTGATCGAAACCCGTTTGAAACTTATTCGCCACGACCATTAAGCGGTAGTCCTCGCCCTCAAAGCGATCCTCGATCTGCTCACCTTCCTTCAATTCATTGAGCGCGTGCTCGCTGATCGCAGCGTTGGTCTCCGGGTGGACGAAATCAGAGAACGCGTAGAGTACTTTGTAGTTCGCTTTGCGTTCTTTGAGCTTCTCCTTGATAATCTCGAAATATCGAAGGCCTGCAACGCGTGAACTCGTCACGATCATTGCCTTGGCCCGCCCTCCGATTAGCGGTTTGACGTTCTCTTCAAATATCCGAAGCATGACCTCAGCCTTGTATTGAATCAGCCCATCATCCTGGAATGCCAGGTTCTTTAAGGCCTTTGCTACCACACCCTTTGGGTACAGCTTCTCCTCCTCGGGCTTGGGAACGACTCGACAATGCATGTTATAAAGCGTTTTATAAGAGATAATACTCGCCGCGACATCCACGATATAGCCTTCGGCGATAGCTTCCGCTTCGGAATAGATGTCGAATGGCTCGCCGAATAGTGTGACCGTCGCGGGTGCTGGTGTCGCTGTGAAAGCAACGAACAGCTGATTGATGTCGTGTTCACGAATGATTCGGGCGATTTCTTCTTCTTCATCTGCAGGTTGCTCGTCGGCATCCGCATCAACATCGGTCGGTTCTGCTTTGTCGCGGAACGGTCTGCGAATAGCCGCACCCATCTTGCCTTCCTGCGACCGGTGCGCCTCGTCGATCAGGAACGCAACCCGCAACTTCTTTAACTCCTCGTTCTTCTCAATCTCCTCCAATACCCACTCGAACTTCTGCTGGGTCGTGATGATGATCGGCTTTCGCTCTTTCAGGAAGCGCGGCAAGTCCTCGGCTTTTCTAGCCAGCCCAATTACGTCTTTAAGGTGAGTGAAGTTTTCCACCTCGTCCTTAATGTTCTTATCCAGCGCCTTCCTATCCGTGAGGATGAACACGATATTCACCAGCTTCTCGTTCGAGCCGGGCCGATAAAGGCTGTGCAATCGGTCGGCCAACCAGCAGATAGAAAGGGTCTTCCCGCTTCCGGCAGAGTGACTGATGAGATATTTGCGACCGATCTCCGACGTTGCACTGAAATGCGCCAGTGCATCATCCGTTACCCGACGCACCATGCGACTTTGATGGTAGCGCGGCAATAGAGTAAATGCTGCCCTCTCCGAGCGGTCCTCCTCGGCTTCGCGCTTTGGAACGTAGATGAGGAAGAATGACAAGGCCTCCAGCAGGCGGTCCTTCGAGAGCACTTCGCGGTAGAAAAACTCCACCGGGTATTCGTTCTTTGTGATTGGGGTATTCGTTAGCCCAGTATTATGCCACCGGAAGTTTTCCTCCCGCCGCGGATCGGTGGCTGCCATCACATCGCTCGTGTCTGCGGCAAGGTACAGGAATGGGTGCTGGAAGATCTTTATTGAGTGATCGCGTGCGGCAAATTGTGCCACGGCGTCATACACAGTCTGATTCTTCTCATGCTTGACCTCCAACGCTACGATGGGCAGGCCATTCAGGAAGAAGACAAAATCAATTTCTGTGTTCGTTTCACCGAAGTAGAAATGTGGCCGGAAGGTGATGCGATTTTTCGGATACCCCTCGTTGGCGGAGCTCTCGCCAGAACGCGGCTTCGGGTAATAGAGCCGGAATTCTAGCCCCCGCACCTTCAGACCGTGTCGAATAAGCAGCCAAAGTGGCGTGTGTCTTAGCTCAGCACGAAGCGCCTTGAAAATCTCGTCTTGTGCGTCAATGCCATAGTCGGTGGCCAGCTTCCTGACGGTTTCCCTCTGGGTATCTTGAAGAAAGGCCCAAAGCTGGTCTTCGGCAATGAAGTTTTCCTTGTCGGTGATGTCGTCCTGTTCCAGCACGCCGTATTCATGGACACGAACAAGGAAATCCTTGATGTGCTCCTGGAACTTCAGCTCGGGTGGTTTTCGCCTAGCCATAGATTTGCACTTTGGTTAAAGCTGCCTCTGTCACTCGACGCTGGCCAGTGACACATTCGTTAATCAGCGACTTGCGGTACGCGACGAGAGTTTCAATCTGCTGCTCAATTTGCGTTATGATCCGCATTGTCTCAGTGGTCTTTTGGTGCAAAAAGGCAGCAATTTCGACCTGTTCAGGACGGGGCGGCACAGGAATGAAGATACGGCAATATCGCGTTGAATTCAAATTAGATTGTTGGACTGAGGGAATTGCGAGCTTCCTTGCAAACGAAAGAAATCCTTCGCTGTTCAGAAGATAGTTAAGGAAGTAGGGATCTGCACGATGGTTGGTTCGCAACCGAACCAAATATGATGCGAACGTGATCCGGTCTTCCTTGCTGCCGCGAAAGATAGCGGCCTTTGCGACTTGATCCGGGCTATTCGTGCGGTTATAAAGCAGATCGCCCTTCTCCAGTAGGAGATCATCCGAAACGTCATCGATGAAATCGAGATCAGAAGCATCAATCTCGCCGTCATTTATATCCCCCATTTTCAGAACGCGGAACCGGCCCTGTTCCTCCGTGCTCTCAGAGATCCCATAATCAACCCCAGACACTACCCGTTTGATCCGACAACAATCCCAGTGAGATGGTATTGCGGATATCCAGTCCTCCGCCACGCGGCGGAGGGTGGGGTGCGGCCGAATGCCCTTGGTGACCGCAGACTCGATTACACTTCGCTTGAGCGCTTCGAGGGTCGCGAGTTCTGAGCGTTTGGCCATCAACGCGTTATCAATCGCGGCGCAACTCGCATCCAAATATGTCTCGATGCGCACTTGCACAGGCAGCGGTGGGAGCGGCAAGTAAAATTGCGAGAGCTGAGTTGGCCAGTTAACCCGCGGCATCTTCGCACCGTATGCGAGCACGTTGCATCGCTCGATAAACAAGGGCGAGGCTACACAATAAAAAAGGAAGCGACTGTTAATGCGCTCTGGCTTGAAGGCAAGGATCTCACCAGTGCATTTCCCGTCAAATTCAGCCTGGTAATATTTTTCTAGATATGGGCGTAGTTTGCCAAACAGTACGTCGCCTTTTTTGAATAGTATCACCGCGCTTTCCACCTCTAAGGTGTTTTGCCGGCTAAGAATCCGTCCCGTGCCAGATTCCATATCTTCAAGTTCAAGATAATCCTCTTCCTCACTCGCAATGTCCGTTTTGTCATTGCGGAGCGTGGCGACGTCTTTAAGCCGGTCGAACTTCCAGCCTGCCGGTAAAGAGTTTAAGAAGCCATCGCGTTCTGAAAGCATGTTATGTCTCATTCGTTGCTAATGTTGTCAGCATCTTCTCCGCCTTCTTTTCCAGCTTCCAAAATTGATCGAGCAGGTCTTTGGCGGACGTGGGTGGCCGGTAGCGGTAAAAGTACTTATTCGGCAATATCTCGTAGCCGAGCTGTGGGCGGTCATCCCAGCGAATAATCGGTTTCGCGATTTCACGTTTCAGAAATGCCTCAATGTTCTCGCCGTAAGGAATATACTCGTCATCCTTCACGTAATGCCGGTGCGTCCACTTGACCGAGATAATGTCCGGCTTTCCCTCCATCAAAACTTTGAACTTGTTCGCGGCGTTGTCCTTGGGCATGAGTCTCAAAATCTCTGTTCTCTCGCCCATGCCAGTTTTCAGGCGGAGGTGGAAGGTAAGTTCGCTATCGTGGAACTCCTGCTCCTTCTTCAGATTTGTGGCAGTGAATGCTCTTTCATAAGGCTCTGTGATGGTCGCGGGCTGATCATGCTCGTCTGTCTGCCAAAAAACAACCTCAACCTTGTGATACGCGAAGTCTTTAACCTTTCCATTATTCTGAAATAGCTTTACGTCCTGGTCCTTATACTCGGATTTCCAGGCCTCCAAATAGCGAATTTTGACCCACCGCCGGTGTGCGTCGGTCATTCGGTTCCGCTTGTTGCCGAAAGATTTTGGCTCCTTTTCAAACTGTTTGCGAGCATCGATAATCATCACGCGATGGCGATGGCTCGCGGGCTTCTGGTTTCGCAGGAGCCAGATGTATGTGAAGATGCCGGTGTTGTAGAAAAGCTGATCGGGCAACATGACAATGGCGTCCAACCGATCGTTTTCTATGATCCAGCGACGAATCTCGCTCTCATCTTGACCGCAATCTCCGTTCGAGAGTGGCGATCCGTTAAAGATGATTGCGATTCGGCTTTCCCCTTTTTCCGGCTCCTTCATTTTTGCGAGCATGGTTTGGAGGAAGAGTAGCGCGCCGTCATTCACACGAGGCATACCCGCTTTGTAGCGGGTCGTCTCTAGTTTGCGTGCCTCTTTTTCATAGCCATCCTTACCTCCCCACGTCACACCAAACGGAGGATTACTCAGCATGAAGTCGAAACGATATTTCGATTCCGGCAACTGGTCGCCCAGCTCTTTTGCGTGAGGGTCGTGAGGTATGAGCGAGTTCCCAAGAAACACTTTGGCGTTCTTATCCTCCTTAATCAGAAGATCGGCCTGGCATATTGCATAGTTCGTTGGTGATAGTTCCTGACCATGAACTGTGAGGTACTGTTCTATGCGCGCTTTCTCAGACGGCGTGCGTGCTCGGTCAAGCAGATGCTCTTCGGCCACCGACAACATGCCACCCGTGCCACACGCAGGATCATAAATTGACATGTGTCTATCAGGAATTGGAATATCCAGTAGCTCCACCATCAGGCGAATGACTTCACGGGGCGTGAAGTGCTCTCCGGCCTGCTCGCCGCTTTGCTCTGAAAACCGCCGGAGAAGTTCCTCATAAATGTAGCCCATCTCCAGGTTGGAGAGTTGGTCGGGGCCAAGCGGTAATTCCTTGTATTGGTTGAGGATCGGTGCAAGCCGGTTATTCTTCACCATCTGGCTGATGATGGCTCGATAGTTGAAGTTCTCGATTATTTCATCGACGTTTTGCGAGAAGCCATTGATGTAAGCGCGGAAGTTGTCTTCAAGCAGCGTGTGATCTTCTTCGTATATCTTGCGGAGGGTCCATGTAGTTTTGTTTGAAAATGGGCACTGCTGGGGATTCAACTCCAACTTCTTAACCAACGCGTCAAGTTCTTTTTCAGTGCGTTTTGGCGGCTTCGCCTGGATCTCTTCCTTCTTTTCGGCCCGCCACTTCAACAGGACGCATTCCAGTCGGCGGATGACAATAATGGGAAGGATGACGTTCTGGTATTCGTACGGTTTGAATTTGCCGCGCAAGCGCTCGGCGGATTTCCAAATCTCGTTAGCGAGATTGTCGAGTTTTGGTTTATCGAGTGATAGGGCCATTAAGAAGTTGTATTGGACTCTTTCCGCAAGCGATTGTAGCAGGTGATGAAGGAGGTTGTCTGTCCTGGTTTGAGGAAAACCGTGTTCGCTTAAATCATAGCGACAATTGGACTTTTCCGCAAAAAGAAGTGGCGATTGTGCCCACGCTTTCAAAAGAGAAACTCATTCCCGTTTCCGGGTTTGGCGTCGCGGTCGCCGCCACTGCCAGACGGCGATCCCAAGGGCGGCTAAACCCAGCCGTTGCCACAGGGACATGCCCGACCAGATGTTTACAAGGATCGCCGGGAGCACCATTAACAGCATAACGACGCCCAGGATAGCTCCCACACGCCTCAGGGCATCGGCAGGCTTCACGATGCCCAGCATGAGCCCGAAGGCCGTCAGAATGAGGGCAATCATTGTGAGCGATCCTGCGAGAGCCACCCACCCCTGCATGAAATTCGATCCGTTCATAACGCAACGCTCCTCTCTCACCGGAATATGCGCTATCGTTTCCCGCCAAAGCAGCCGCGCTCTGTGTCGGCGAGAATCCCCGTGCCATCGAATCGGATTTCGGCTGGTTCACCTCCTGCGGCGAAGTATGCCGTCCAGAACGCTTGGACCGCCTCTTTGCGTTGTGCCGCGAGTGGGACGAAGTCGCTGCTTTCAAGACGGCCAAGACAAAGCGGCACGCCATGCAATGTGAAGCCATGCTGCTCGCGGAGATGCGCAGCAAGTTGGCGGGCGTGCGCCGGACTCGTGAGCGAGCTGGCCGATACAAAACGGTAGGTAGCGTCGTCTTCGAGGAAATCACTCACGACGACGAGCTTGCGGTTCATTCCATTGGGCAACACGGCGAACTCCTGCCGCGCTGCGTCGAGTGCGCCGAGGATGTCGGTCCGGGACTGATGCTTATCGAGTGATGCGACCCAGGCGGCGAATTGCTTGCGGGCCTGCTCCTGAAACCGGCGCAGATCGGTATCGTATGTCTCCCGCTCAGTAGGCGCGGAGAAGCGCAGTACGCGCCCTCCGGCGTCGTTGGCAGCGTCCCCGGTGATGGGGATGAGGATCAGCGTGTCCCCACGCTGCATGTGACCAATCTGGTTCTGTACGGCATCGAGTGCCGCCTTCTCCGCGCGGGGCGTGATGCTGAGGCTGGTATCGATCACCTCGATGGTCGCTTCCGGCACGCGGTGGGAGCAGCCTGCAAGCAGAAACAATAGGGAGATGGCGGCATATCGTACGGTGTTGATCGTGGTCATTGGGGGTCTCCCTTCGAGTCGTCTCCCTTCGATAAGAGGCGTTGTTTAGAGGCGCGCAGTTCACGCGGCTGGGGTGCGTCGGGGATCACCGCGAAGTGGGTATTCTCCTGCTTGAGGTAGCGTTCGTGGCTCGGATGGTGGCGGCGATGGTTGAAATAGACGAAGAGGCCGAGNNTGGAGCCGCACACAGCCCACCGAGCAGGCTTTTGCGCAAGACGGACCAGCGCGTTTCCTTGGAGGCGCCGTTACGCTGCCCGCGTTCATAGAACTGGGTGAAGATTGCCCTCCATTCCTGGCATTCCGCTTGTTTCCGCTTGTCGAATTCATCGAGATGTTCCTGCTCGGTTTGAACGTCGCGGGCAAGATGAACTTCAGCGGTGCGGAGTGTCTCGAACCGCTCCCGCACCCTCCGCCACGTTCGCGCTTTCGATAC
>PLXP01000234.1:0-838 GCA_003151435.1 Acidobacteriaceae bacterium | reverse complement strand
TATAGGAGGCCGGTCAACTCGAAGTAGGCGGTGCAGAGCGCGGCCAATCCTGCGGCGGCAAGATATTGGAATGCAGGATCGGCGATGTTCAGAATATCCATCGTCGGCGCAAGAAAGAGCGTATCGAGCGCCAGCGCGAAGAACGCGCAGCAGGCCATTACAATTGTTTGGAAGTAGGGCGGCGGTGTGTCGCCGAGCTCTTTCCGGATGCGAATCCAGAGGGCCTCGGCTTCGGGCTTTTCCTTGCGTGTCTGTTGGAGCTTTGCCTCCAGGGCATGAAGTGCGCGCAACGGTTCCTGTTTCTCCTCCGATGTCTCCTGCACGAATCGCGCTTCGATCTCTTCGAGAGCCGATCCGCGATTGACGTCATGTGCGCCGAGGTAAAAGGCCAATGCGTCAAGCCGACGCGGTTTCAGATTCTCCTTGCTCCGATTGCGAGTTGACATTTTCATGGATTCCTCCGTTTGAGTATGAAAAAGAGGAGTTGCCGTGTACGGACAACTCCTCTGTTGTTACTGCGCTTCGAGCAGCTTCCGAGCCCCCTGTAGTTTGGCAAGCTCGCGTTCCTCGTGGGCGAGTTCCTCGCGCATCTCGGCAACTTTCTGTTCCTGCTTGTCGATTTGTTCGAGGACGACTTCGACCGGGGTTTTCTTGACCCAGGCCCTGCGGCCCGTGGCCGGTGTTGCTGCGGTAGATGCTGCTTTCTGTGGGGTCATAAGCCCTCCTTAGGGTTATGGGTTGGTTGTGAAAGAGCTGTACTCCTACGAGAGCAGGAGCAGGAAACTGCGCATGGTGTCGATCTGGCGCTCAATGCCATCGAGTCCGCCAAGAGCGGCGC
>PLXP01000030.1 GCA_003151435.1 Acidobacteriaceae bacterium | reverse complement strand
CCAGAATCATCGCATAACGGCAGGCACTGATCTCTCCCAGGAAGGCGCAACGGCACCACCAGAGCCAAGGTCCAAAACTGACCAGTTCCATCCAGCGATAGATTCGGGCGAGGCGGCTGAAGTCGGGAGGTTGACTCATCGGGGTAAAAATGCAAACGGAATAAGCAGGACCGGACTGAGTAACACCAGGTCTGCGCAAGTGCGCAGAGCCAACGATGTCAGGCATCTCTGCGATCGGTCGAGTTGGGCGAGGAGCATAGCGCTGCCTGTTCCTGCCGCAATCAGTGCAGCGGCGCGAGGCTGGTTCGAATAGAGAACCGCGGCCGTAAGCAGCAAGCCAGCGAGGCCCAGCAAACTGGCTGCTGGAAGAACCCGGGAACGACGGGTTGGTTGGCTCACCGCCTCCCAGCGTTCGATGGCGTAACAGTTGAGCCAGGCCAGAGCAGCAAAGAAGAGAGCTGCCGACCACAGCGGCCAATGCGCCGAACGCGGCCCGGATGCGGCGCGGCTCAGGGCAGGCAGAGCGCAGCCGGAGGCGAACAGCAGGCCGACGATGAACTCCTTGGAATTGAGCGAGGCAAGCTTCGGGGGTGTGAGTTTAAGCAGCTTGCGGCTGGAGTGAACCCCTGAAAAATATGCGCCGGCGGCCACGGCCAGCACCGAATTCCGTTCGCGCGCCGCAGCCGGCATAAGGGAGAAGACAATCACGACAGCAGCGCATGTGGCGGCCACAGCCATTGGCACCAAAACCCTCCGGTGCCGATAGTGGAAGTAGTGGCGCTCGCGCAGGGAGTGGATTTGAGGAGTGTGCAAGTCAGCTCGTGCGTCGAGCAGCCGATCGCCAATGTAAACGACCCAGACCACCAACGCCAGGAGCAGAGGAACCCACATCGGCAGTGCAACTTCTGCGACCCAGGCGAAAGCTAGCGCCCAGACGACAGCCACGGTTGGGGCATCCAGGCTGGTGAGGTGCCACAGGCGCAGCGGGGCGGGCACGTCGAATCTGCGACTCCCGGGTTCTGCGCTTTTAGCGGCGCGGCCCTGCTCAATCGAGTTGGTGCAAGCAAACAGCACTCCCCCTATTGTAGAAGAGGTTCAAACTCGCTTTGATTGTCCGAGATATTCTGACGTCCGGTCAGCTTTCCAACCGTTTCCAAACGAAGGAGTCCGGCTCGCAATGGTCACAATTGAACTGACTCAGCGCCGCAAAGTCTTGGATAGTACTCGTGGTGGCGTTCCGTCAATATGCTAGAGATGTGGCTGCGTTCCGGTGATGCCGGATGATCCAGCGAAGTTCACGCACGGTAGATTCAAGCTTTTGCGATTCGGCACTGTTAGCGGAGCGGGCACATATGAAATCGCAAGCGCTTAGAGACATTGCAACGACGCTTTTTGGCGACAACAAAGGCCTGTTGGCGATGGACGAGAGCACTCCAACCTGCAACAAGCGTTTTGCCAGGTTGGGAATTCCCCAAACAGAGGAAGCTAGGCGGGCCTATCGGGAGTTGATTGTGACCACCCCGGGGCTCGGAGAGTGCATTGGCGGCGCGATCCTCTACGACGAGACGATCCGTCAGCATAAGAAGGATGGCACCCCGTTTGTTAAAGTCCTCATCGACGCTGGAATCATTCCTGGGATCAAAGTGGACATTGGCGCCAAGGAGTTGGCAGGGTATCCCGGCGAGAAAGTGACCGAAGGCCTGGACGGATTGCGCGACCGCCTTGCTGAGTACTTTGGAATGGGCGCTCGATTTGCCAAGTGGCGGGCGGTGATCGCCATCGGCGGCGATCTCCCGAGCAGGTGTTGCATTGCAGTCAACGCGAATGCGTTGGCGCGCTATGCTGCATTGTGCCAGGAAGCCGGGCTCGTGCCAATTGTCGAGCCTGAAGTCCTCATGCAGGGCAACCACACCATTGAAAGTTGCTCAGAGGTCACTGAGAAAGTACTGCGAGAAGTTTTCTGCCAGATTCATTTGCAAGGAGTGGTGCTTGAGGAAATGATCCTAAAGCCCAATATGGTCCTTCCGGGATCGGACTGCACCAGCCAACCATCAGTTGAGGAAGTAGCCGACGCAACAGTGAATGCTCTCTTGCGGGCCGTCCCCGCCGCTGTTCCGGCGGTTGCGTTCTTGTCCGGTGGACAATCGGCAGAGTTGGCCACGGCCCGATTGAATGCAATGAGTGTGAGATTCAAGTCGCGGTTACCTTGGGCAGTGGCATTTTCGTTTGCCCGCGCTATCCAGCAGCCGGCTCTGGAGCTATGGAAGGGCCGGGATGAGAACGTACTGGCGGCACAGCAGGCTTTGTATCACCGCGCACGATGCAACCAGACTGCGCGCCGCGGCGAATACTCTCAAGAGATGGAGAAGGTATGACCGGAAATAGGCATAACCCGGAAGGAAATAGTGGCGGCGGAGGGGAACCCGATCCTGGCCCTTACTGGAGGCGGATGCATCGTGACTGGCGCTTCTGGATCGGCGCGGTCTTCATGGCTGCGGCGCTCGCAATCTACGTTCTAAGTGGCGACCTGGCGTGGGTTCCGTGGGGCCGATCGCGATAGCCGCTACCACCAAGTATCACGAGGTATTTGCGACACGCCAATTTGCTGAGTCACAGAGCCATCGCCAGCTTCACTTTGACGCAAACAACCTCGGTGATCACTGTCGAAAGCGACAACGCGACAAATACCGACCATGAGTGCAAGGTGAAAGACAATGGGCTCGATATCTTTATATCCGTTGCGCTTCGAGCCGATTTATCAATATCGGCTATGGGGAGGACGGCGCTTGTCCGGTCTGCTCTCCACGCCGCTCCCGGGTGACGGCCCAATCGGTGAAGCATGGCTGCTCAGCGATCGCGATGACCATCAAAGCCAGGTTTCTAACGGACCGCTTAAGGGACAAACCATCGGTGAATTGATGGAAAACTTCCGAGACCAACTGATGGGGCGGTCAGCGTCACGCTTCCGTTGCTTTCCACTTCTCCTCAAATTTCTCGATGCACGTCAAATGCTTTCTGTCCAAGT
>PLXP01000211.1 GCA_003151435.1 Acidobacteriaceae bacterium | reverse complement strand
TCTTTTAGAGATACAAGGATGACAGTTTATTGATGGGTGGAAGAAGCAGGTTCCCTTCGACTTTGCTCAGGATGACAGCATTTATTGGACGGATTAACGACTCACCACACTAGTTCAGGTTGCGGTGAAGCTCGTCGAGGAAAGGCTCCTGGCTTTTCAGAATGCGTTCGCGTGCCTCGACGAGACGGAACCAGGCGCCGCGATCCACTTCAGGAATATCGATGAGGCGACCGGAGTGCGGGGGCCATTCTATTGGGCAGAGATTGCTGTTCAGGTGGTGAGGATCGCAGTCTCCCTCAACGGCCCACGCGGAGACGATCTTCCCTCCAGCCTGCTTCACATTCCCGAGGTCAAGATACTCGCCTGACGGCGCGGCAAAGCCGGTCTCCTCCTGAAACTCGCGCCGGGCGGCATCGAGGGGCTGTTCGCTCTCAGCGTACTCGCCTTTGGGGAGGGTCCATGCACCGTTGTCCTTCTTTGCCCAGAAGGGTCCGCCGGGATGGACGAGAAAGACTTGCAATTGGTTGTCGCGATATCGATACAGCAACAAACCGGCGCTGCGCTTTGGCACGAGATCACCCGGTTCAGTATAAGCGGGCCCTTCTACTTCAGCCGGATGACTCCGACGCGATTTGCAGCTTGCCTGTGAGGAGTGGTCCAGACCTGGTAGCTGTTGAAGAGAAACTGGCCACCGAGGATCAGCAGCCATATCCACAACACGAAGCGCAAGGAGCGGCGAGGGACGCGCGTGCTGACAAGGGTTCCGACGATGGCTCCTGCGATGCCGCCGGCGATGAGTTGGAGCAGCAGCGTTGAATCGGGCGCGTGCGAGAACCAATGCGCCCCGCTGCCGATGAGCGAGACGATGAACCCGAATGCGATGTCGGTGCCGACCACCTGGGCAGGCGCGAGCGGGGTGAGGCTCAGCAGCGCGGCGCTGCCCAGGGCTCCGGCACCGGCGGAGGAGAAGCCCACCTCAGCGCCCACGGGAAACATGAGCCATGAAAGCCAGTGACTGCGGTCGCGCACGTCGGCCCGCTGCTTCATGGGGCGGAAGGAATAGACGATCTGCCAGCTTGCGGTGCTTACCAGGATGGCGCCGAGAATCGCGTTCAATAGATTTTGCGAGCCCGCGGAGACCAGGTGCTTCAAGAAGAGAGAGCCGAGGAGCACGCCCGGAGCGCCGCCAAGAAGCATGAAGCCCAGAGTGCGCCACGCCACGTTGCCGCGCACGATTTGCGCCGGCACCAGGATCAATTTGACGGCAGCCGCGAACACCAGGCCGATGCCAACCGCGGCCGGGGCCGGGACACCGAGGAACAGCACCAGGATGGGAACCGTGATGGTGCCGGCGCCCACGCCGGTGAGCGCGATAAACAGCGCGATGACAAATCCGATGACGTATTGCATCCGTTGGTCTCAGTTTCTGCGCGTCCGACTCACTTTGCGGGCGCCGCTTCGATGTGTATGCCGCACTCCACCTTGCGCCCGGCCCACCGGCCCGAGCGTGGATCGTTGGGATCGAGCGGAAGCGTCGTGCAAGGCTCGCATCCGATGGAGGAGTAACCGCGCTCATAGAGCGGCAACAGCGGAATGGAAAGCTGTTCGCAGGCGTACCAGACATCGCGCGTGGTCCACGATGCGAGCGGCGCCAGCTTCAGCACCTGCTTTCCGCCGGGCAGCGTGAACAGCGCCTCCTCCTCAAGCCCGGTGCGGCTTTTTGCCTGTTCGCGACGCAGGCCGGTGAGCCACACGCGATACTCCGCCACCGCTTTGAAGAGCGGCTCAACCTTGCGCAGCTTGCAACATTGGTCGGGGGCAGACTGATAGAGGAAGCCAAACTCCGCTTCCTGTTCCACAACAGTTTTCGCCGGGAGCAGGTTGATGAGATTGAGATTCCACTCGCGCGCAATGCGATCGCGATACTCATACGTCTCGCGGAAGTGATAGCCCGTGTCGAGGAAGAGAATCGGAATCTTGGGATCCAGTTCGAGGGCAAGCTTCGTGAGTAGCACATCTTCCGCCTGGAAGCTGCACGTGAGGCAGACGTCGGGCGTGCCTGTGATTTCGCGAGCGAGTGCGGCGCGCACAAGGTCGAGCCTGGTGTTGACTTCGGCGTTGATTTCAACGGTACTCATCACAAACCTGCCTTCTCTGATGGAATGAAGATGCCTGTGCTGTGCAGCAACTGATGGACGGCGGAGACAGCCTGGATGGGTTCATCAGCGTCGACTGTGATTTGCCTGCCTTCAGCGCGCGCTGTGAGTGTGTTGCTTTCGCTGGCGTGAACAACAAGCGACAGCAGACCGGATTGCGTTTGCAGATTCGTGACGATTTCAAGCAGGCGGGGATGAAGGACGAACGCATCGGCGTCCGCTTCAATGCGAGCGGACACAACGCCAACCGTGAATAGAGAACGCTCGATGGAATCAATGAGGCCAACAGGGCCGGAAAGCTCGAGAACGCCACCGCGATGTCCCCAACGCGCTTCTCTTTCGCCGGCGGTGACAGGGCCCCATGCGTCCGCATGAGTGAGATCGCCGGTTGCGGCGTAGCTGGATGCGGCGGTGATCATGCCGGCGGCGACGGTGCGGTTGGATTCAGCATCAATCAGGATGAGCGCGCCGGTGCTGCGGTTTTCCGCGTACCGATCGAGCGCGATGGGACGCAGCAGGTGGAGCTTCACAACGCCGATGCCATTCATCTCAAGCGTCGTCGCGGGCTCGTGACGCAGCGTGCCGATATCGGTGCGATGCTCGAGCGATGAGACGAACGCAGGGACCGTCTGGCTGGTGTGCTTGACCAGGTAGCGGCGATTGAGCTCGAGCGGCCGCTGATCCATCCAGACGAGCGCGGCCGTTGCGCTCTTGGCGACCGTCGCCGGCGACTGGGACGAAACGATGAGATCGCCGCGGCTGATGTCGAGCTCGTGGTTCAGCACCAGTGTGACGGAAAGCGGCGCGCGCGCCTCGTCGAGGTCGCCGTCCCAGGTGACGATGCGCTGCACCTGTGCGCTTCTACCGGACGGAAGCACGGTGATGGAGTCGCCGGGACGCACGGTGCCTGAGGCGATTTGGCCGGCGAAGCCGCGGAAGGTGTGGTCAGGCCGAAGCACGCGTTGCACAGGAAAACGAAAGGGCTCCGTGCGTGTGTCGTGGGACGACGGCAGCGATTCAAGCAGTTCAAGCAGCGATGGTCCCGCGTACCAAGGCATCGATGCGGAGCGATGAACAATGTTGTCGCCGGCGAGCGCGCTGACGGGGACGAAAGTCGCTTCGACGGGGTTGCCGGTGTCAGACGCGATCTGCTCAAGCACGAGGCGAAAGTCGCGTTCGATGACGCGGAATGCGGCCTCGTTGTAGCCGATCAGGTCCATCTTGTTGACGGCGACGAGAACGTGTTGCACCCGCAGGAGCGATGCGATGTAAGCGTGGCGGCGGGACTGGATCAGAACGCCTTTGCTGGCGTCGATCAAGACCACGGCGGCATCGGCCGTGGAGGCGCCGGTGGCCATGTTGCGCGTGTACTGCTCGTGGCCGGGCGTATCGGCAATGATGAACTTGCGGCGCGCCGTGGAGAAGTAGCGATAGGCAACGTCGATGGTGATGCCCTGCTCGCGTTCCGCGCGGAGGCCGTCAGTGAGCAGGGCGAAATCGATCTGGCCGGGCGCGGTTGTGCCCTTGCCTTCAATGGATCGCACCTGGTCTTCGTAGACCGATTGTGTGTCATAGAGAAGCCTGCCGATGAGCGTGGACTTACCGTCGTCCACGCTGCCCGCGGTGGAGAAACGAAGCAGGTCTTTCTCGCGCTCCTCGACGAGAAACTCCTGAATTGAAAAGCCTGGCACAGTGGTCGCGGCCATTTAGAAGTATCCCTCCCGCTTCTTGATCTCCATGGATCCTTCCTGGTCGTGATCGATGACGCGATTGGCTCGCTCCGATGAGCGAAACGAAAGTAATTCCGCAATGATGTCGGCGACTGTCGCGGCGTCAGAGCGAATGGCGCCGGTGCAGGGGCTGCATCCCAGCGAACGGAGGCGTGATTTTACGAGCTGCGGTTTCTCTCCGAGGCGGGCGACGAAATTCTGCTCGATGGGCAGAAGCGCGTCGCCGCGTATGTACATGGGGCGTTCCTTCGCGAAGTAGAGATCCACGACGGGAATGTCTTCCTCGTGGATGTATTGCCACACATCCATCTCGGTCCAGTTGGAGAGCGGGAAGACGCGGATGCTCTCGCCGGGATGAATGCGCGCGTTGTAGAGGTTCCACAACTCAGGGCGCTGGTTCTTCGGGTCCCACTGACCGGCGGAGTCGCGGAAAGAGTAGATGCGCTCTTTGGCGCGCGCCTTTTCTTCGTCGCGCCGAGCGCCGCCAAACGCAGCATCGAAGTTGTAGTGGCGAAGAGCATCGAGCAGCGCCTGCGTTTTGAGCAACCCGCAACATCGCCTGGTATCGAGCGCGATGGGATTGGTGCCCGCGGCGATGGCAGGTTCATTGCGCCACACCAGCAGCTCCGCGCCCACGCTGCGCGCCATCTCATCGCGGAAGGTGATCATCTCGCGGAACTTGAAGCCCGTATCGATGTGCAGCAGCGGAAACGGAATGGGGCCGGGAAAGAAGGCCTTTTGCGCCAGGCGCAGCATGACGGATGAATCTTTGCCGATGGAGTAGAGCATGACCGGACGCTCAAACTCCGAGGCCACTTCACGCAGAATGTGAATGCTCTCCGCTTCAAGCAGGCGCAGGTGACTCAGGCTTCGCGGTGTGACAACGCGCGATTGTGAGGATAGTCCGGGTGTTTCGCTTTCGGCGATCGGCATACATACCTCTTGAGTTTCGAAGGTGGATGCTGAAGGCCGAAGCAATATGAAGATTCACCCGGCGATTCAGCTTCGGGTGCGTCTTCTCGATCAGTTGTGCTGGAGATCAGAGACTAGTGTATACACCCGTCGAAGATGTTCGACAGGCAACAACAGAGGCGGCTTGGGGCGGCGCAAATCATCTGCTCGCTCATGGTACCAAATTTTGGGATGAAGACAAAATGGAAGACCGCCGCTGTGAATCGCGCGGGATGGCTGCTGGTGCAGGTTGTGGCAGCTAAGCCCAATGAAATAAACAGGGTGCGCGACAAGGACGGTGATCGGGGCCGATGGTCGAGGGGGGTTGGAAATTTGGCGAGGGAGCGGGATCGACGCAGCCAACGCCGCGGAGCGTCAATTGAAGGTCGGCCTACGGATTACGTTCTGGTTTGGTGAGTCCGAAGTTCGCTGCGAGATTGAAAGGGAGCCGCACTTGTGCGTAAATCCCGTAACCGCAGATCCTTCGACTTCATCTGGCGCAAAAAACGCGCCAGATTTCGCTCAGCATGACAGGGTGTTTTCTAACTTACTTTTGGAACCCCACACCAGGGCACTTCATTTATAGTGATCCTACTTTTATGACAAACATCCGGTTTGGTTTCAACCTGATCATCGCTGTCGCATTCGCTGGTGGCCTGGTTGCCTACGGGCAGCAGAACAGCAGCGCGCATCAAGGCGTCTTTGCGGGCTCGACGGACGTGGGCGCCACGCAGAAGGGCTCAACTGTCTACGATCAGGCAAACTGGGTATACCATGTGACCGGCGGCGGGGCCGATATGTGGGGCGCTGCAGATGCCTTCCACTTCAGTTGGGTTCGTATGTCTGGAGATGCGAGTTTGACCGCGGACGTGGAGTTTCCGTCAAGCGGTGTCATCCCACTGGAGAAGGCCGTGCTGATCTTTCGGCAGAGCCTGGATCCGGGATCGCCGTATGCCGATGTTGCCATTCACGGCGATGGACACATCACACTGCAGTATCGAGTTGTTGCCGGCGGCAAGACAGAAGACGTCACGGCACCCAAGGCTGGGTCGAACCGGCTCCGAATCGAGCGCAAGGGCGACCAGTTTACGACCTACACGAGCGATAGCGATGGAAAGCTGACCGCGTTTTCTTCGTACACGCTCAAGATGGAAGGACCCGTGTACGTGGGCATCGGAGTGTGTGCGCATAATGCCGACGGCACGGCAGCAGTGACTTTTTCCAAGGTCATCCTGCAGCAGTTCACACGCACGGAGCCCTAATGGAGAGAGTGTTGCCTATGGCTCTGCTGCAAGCCGGCGCAAGCGTTCGCTTACATTCCAGAAGGCCCGGCTATCGTGATACGCCGCTTTCCAGATGACACCTTTGTCTGGAGTGATGGGCGTGCCATCTGCTTTTGTCAGGTTGTAGAGGCCGTGGAATTTCGCGTCGATCGTATGGTTTTGGATGAAGTCCCACTGCTCAAGGAATCGTTGAAAGTAGATGGGGTTTTGTTTGCCGTAGCGATCGTGCATCAGCAGCAGCGCATTTAACCCTTCCACCTCGACCCACCATTCCTTGATGGTGTCCTCAGTTTTGCCGAACGTGGTGCCCTCGCGGTAGAACCCGCCGTTGTCGTGATCCCATCCATAGGCGAGAGCATGGTCGACCAGCATCTTGGCCATGCGTTCGGACTTCGCGCTTGCCTTGTGGTGAAGGACCTCGTCGGTCTCGAGCATCAGGTAGGCTGTTTCAACATCGTGACCGTAGGAGTCATGATCGGGAATTGCCTGCCACTGATTGGTGAAGTAGAGGTTCATAACGCCGGGCTCGACACAGATTTTGTCGCGCACGATGGCAAGGAGTTCTTCAAGCCTGTCGTGCAACGTGGGATCGGGCCATACCTCGTAAAGCTGCGTGAAGGCCTCAAGCAGATGAATGTGCGTGTTCATCGACTTGTAGTTCACGGGGCTGATGGGTCCCATTGCAATCTCCCCATTTGGAACTTGAGGAACAATGGGCTTGCCATCGCGCGTGAGCCACTCGAAGTACCCGCCATTCGCTGAGTCGTGGGCGTGCTTGTCGGCCCAGAGAAATCCCTCTTTGGCGAGCGCAAGTGCCTTGGGATCGCCGGTGGCCTGGTACGCCGCGGCTGCTCCGTAGATGCAGAAGCCGATGCCGTAGAGATGCTTGCCATCGGTAAACGCCGGAGTGACCTTGCCCTCGTCGTCGAGTCCCCAATAGAACCCGCCGTCTTGCTTATCCCACATCACATTCTGGAGAAAGTCCACGCCCTGATGCACGATGGGCAGGAATTCCTGCTTCAGCTTTGGGTCGCGCAGCACCACTTGCGATGCGACCCACGTCATGCGGCCTTGGAAGACAGAGAACTTGCCGTCGCTGGGCGCCCACTGCCAATCGCGCGTGAAGTGGGAATGGAATCCACCATGCTCACGATCGACCGATCGCGGAAACCAGACGTTGAGCACATCGGTGTGAAGCGCGTCGTCGACCTGCGCGGCGAGCTTGAGATATGTCTCGCGCGAAGGCTGAACGGATGAGGCAGTCGAAGGAGATGAGGGCTGCCGGCCGAAAGCCAGGCCAGAGCACAAAAACAGCAAAAGAACCATGCGCTTCATCTGCAAAACACAATCCCCCTCAAGTGATTGACTCGGGGAGAATGCTAACAGAAACAGCGTTGAAGTCGATGAGTTACAAAATGTGCTGGGCGACGGTCGATCGCGGCTAGCCATTACCGGTTTTGCGAAGTGCTAGACGGGCCGCGTAAAAGCCGCACATGCCATGAACGCCGCCGCCGGGAGGAGTGGATGCGGAACAGAGATAGAGGTTCGGGTTGCCGGTGGCGTAATTCATCACGCTGGGGCGGAACAGCATTTGCCGTACCGTGAATGCTCCGCCGTTGATGTCGCCGCCCACCAGGTTCGCATCCATCTGCTCCAGCGCGGCCGGAGTCGAGACTTGGCGCGCCAGGATGCAATCGCGAAAGCCTGGGGCGAATCGCTCTATCTGCGCTTCGATGCGCTGGGTCATGTCGACGGCGGAGCCGTTGGGCACATGGCAATAGGCCCATAGAACGTGTTTGCCCTGCGGCGCGCGGGACGGGTCGAACAGCGTGGGCTGCGCGACCAGTACAAAAGGCTGCTCGGCGTGGCGGCCGCGGGCAACCGCATCTTCCGCCGCCGCAATCTGCTCGAAGGTCCCGCCAAGATGCACGGTGATTGCGCGTCGACACTGCGGCGCACGCCACGGGACAGGTTCGGAGAGAGCATAGTCGACCTTGAATGCACCCGGCCCGTACTGAAATCGATCAAGCGTGCGCCGGAACCTGGGCGCGAGACGATCGCCCGCCAGCGACAGTAATTGGCCTGGAGTTGTATCGCAAAGTGTGAGCGTGCTATCGCCGTCCATTTCGTGAAGGGTACGCGCATCGATGCGTCGGGATGTGCGGAGCGTGCCGCCAAGCGTGCGGAGATGGGCCAACAGCGAATGGGAAATGGCGTTCGCGCCTCCACGAGGCACTGGCCAGCCAACGGCGTGAGCCGAAGCGCCCAGCATCAATGCGACTGCGGAGCTCAGCGGCCGATTGAAGCTGAGAAACGAATGCGCCGCCAGCCCTGCAAAAAGCGCCCGCGCACGCACACCAGCGAAATGGCCGTCCGCGAGCGTCTGTGCCGGCTGGACCGCCGCCAGCCCAAAGCGTGCCATACGCAAGGGATGACGCGGAATACGAACGATGGGCCCAAGCGTGTCCTCCGCAAATTGCTGCCAATGGTCAACGAGAGGTTGCATCAGGCGTCGCCACGATCTGCCATCGCCGCCGAACTCTCTCTCCGCATCACCGAGATCGCGTTCGAGTACAACGGCGGAGCAATCATCGAGCGGATGCGCAAGAGGCGCGTCGCCATGAACCCACTCCAAACCGTAATCGGCCAGCGGAAGCGTGTTGAAGAATGGTGACCCGGCGGCCAACGGATGAACCGCGGAACCAAAGTCGTGGAGGAAGCCGGGGAGCGTGAGCGGCAGCGTGCGTGTGGCGCCGCCAGGCTCGGCTTCCGCTTCAAAGACCTCGACGGAGAGACCTGCCTGCGCCAGGACGATAGCCGCAGCCAGTCCGTTAGGGCCCGACCCGATCACGTATGCGCGCCTCATCGTGTTCTCTTCCTCCGGCTATTCGTGCGGCTGCAGTTCGTCTGGCCATTGAACAACAGCGGGCTTGCCGCTTGCATCGATCGTAATCTCAGGTGCGTACAAGCCGAGAAACTCGCGACGCCACCAATTGCCGGTGCGCCGTTTTTCATCCATCGAAGTAAACCAATATTGCCACAGAACCGCACGGACGAAACGTGGCGGGGACTGCGCGAAGGGATTGCTTTGAAACAGCGCGATCACATCGGCATCATTCTGAAGCAGCCGCTGTTCGGTGAGGGGGACGATATCGTTCTGCTGCCAATCGCCGAGCGAGGCAAACCAGAGGTTCCAGTCGAAGCGCGGCTGGTAAGGAGCGTAGATACGAGGCGGCTCGTTCAGCGCCTGCGGCTTGCATTGGAAGGGATACGGCACCCAGTTGACGCCGTCGCTGGAACCCTGAAATTCGATGTCGTAGCGGCCGCGCGTCATCACAGCGAACAGGCCGTATTGGTTGGCGATGCGAAACGGCTCAAGCGCAACAATGGGTGCGGCGGGGAGGGGATTGCGGCGGAAGGGAATGGCAATCATCTCCGCAGTTGTGTTGTAGGCGATCCACGAAAGCATGACCGCGGCGACGGCGAGGCGGATGGCATTGAGGTGGCTTGCGGGTTCGCGAATACTTGCCTGGCTCGTGTCACGTATCAGGGACAGCAATTCTGCGCGCTCGGGGACATTGGGAACGTGGGCCTGCTCCGATGGACGAAAGCGAACTGGAACCAAATCCAGCAGAGACGCATCTTCCAGCAGCAGAAAGCCCAGCGACAGTACCAGGTAATTGAGGAACGTGTAGTTAGCCGTAAGGATAACGCCGACCTCCCACGGAGTGACGATGAAGAAGCAGACGAGGCGCACACGGCGCGGCAGGAAGAGCATGAAGACCAGCCCAAGTTCCAGCACCAGCGTTCCTGCGGCCGAGGCGGCGTGGAACCAATGCGGAAGGTGCTCGGCATACCAGCCGATCCAGGTGGGCAGCGGGCCGTTCTGGTAGTACTCGTCCATGGCGGTGAAGTTGCGCCACTGCGGATCGCCGCTGAGCAGCTTGACCATGCCGGATTCGAAATAGATGCGAAACCACTCCCACTGCAATAGAAACAAGCTGGCGCGCGAAGGTGGATCGCCGGCGCCCCAACCGGGCAGTACGCCGCGCGGAGCAAAGAACAGCGCCAGGAAGCCGGCCTCCAAAAGCATTCCGTCGGATTGATAGTTGGAGAAGGTGCTGGAAGAGGCAACAAACGAAAGGAAACACACGAAGCAGACAAAGAAGCTGAGCCGCGGCCAAAGGTTGAGCAAGGCAACGACGGAAGCAACCAGGCCGATCCACGTAACCGCCGTCAGCATCGTCGAACTGGAGGAGAGCCAGAACAGCGATGGGGCGTACCAATAGCGCGCGCCACCGAGGGCCCGGGCAACAGCAGCCAGATACTGGTGCGCGGGCAGGATGCCTTGCTGCCCGATCAGCCCTTTGATTTGAAAGAGCAGTGAATAGAACGCAGAGAAATAGATGGCGGCGAGCGCACGCAGAAAGATCCACCGCGGGATCAGCCGGCACGGCGCACCGTGGCGGGAGTCAAACAACCAGCGAATCACATTCCCTGGGTTGCGCTCCATCATGTCGCAAACAAGGATAGCGATTCCCCAGTGTTATGTCATGCCGCGGTATCGCATTCCGAGTGAGATGTCGAGCTTTCGGGATGGGCCACGATTCAGACTGAGAGGGTCACCGAATCCGCCCCGGGCTCATTGGTAGCTTGCCGCATCACCAACTTGGGAGCGGGCTTTGCATGCTGCGCCTTCGGCCTGTTCGCTTGTGCCAACTCCTTGACGATATTCTCATCCCAGTCTCGTGACACGGTTCTGACAAAGAGGTGAAGGTCAGAAGCGAAGGTCGCACTGAACATATAGCCTTCATCAAGCTGTTGCTTGAAGGGGAGAATTGCGGCGTGATAGTAGGTGTTGAGCTCAATGTGGGAAATCTAGCGAAGGCTGCTTCCTAAAGGGCGAGGGCGGTGGTGGCCGCTCCGGTGATGCCGAGGCGACAGTAATAAAGTGAGGTTTGATGCTCAGGGAGCTTCGGACTAGGACCAATGAGGCACATATCTCCACGAAGCTCGTTGAAAAGCTGGGGCAACTCGTCCAGTTTCCAGCGACGCAGGAAAGGGCCTACAGGGGTAAAGAGCTGGTTTCCGCTTCTGGTGACCGCAGGACGGTTCGCAACGCTCCGGCAAACCCGCATTGTGCGGAACTTGACGATGATAAAGGCACGCCCATTGCGGCCGATGCGTTGCTGAACAAACAGGACTGGTCCACGGAAGGTGAGACGCACGGCAAGGCCAATGATCATAAATGCAGGGACAAACTCCGGCAAACTGCACATGACACAAGCCCCATCAAACAGGTGCTTACCGATTGGCCGGTTCCAAGGACTTAGCGTCCGAACGAGAAAGGAACTGGCTGATCCTTGTCCACCGCTGGTTTTCAGTGAAGTAGCGTGAGCATTCGTCCGTACGATGCCGAGCTTACCCTGGTGTGATTCGAGAAGACCTGGAACTATATCCGCCTCAGGAATTCTCGATAGACCTGAATCGGCGCTCAAGCTTACCTCCAATTAGCCAGTGTTTATTTCACCGCGCGCTAAAACTGGAAATCATCAGGCCATCATCTACTCTTCGATGATCTGCCATGCCGGAACGTTGAACAAGAATCACCAGACCTCGTGACTCGATGAGTACATTACGCCATCTGATTGATTTATAGCTACTTAAGTAACACGATTTCACCGTTGGCTTTGTTAGCGCCCGTCTAGGCCTAATACTGTTCACTTAACAGGATTTGTGGCATTCTGTATGCGGTAAGCACAGGAGGCCACAGGTGGCGCGTACGGTTGCGGAACTCCCTCCGGGTGCCCTGATCACGGACTACATCAGTCTTGGCGTAATCACCAAAACATTCCCTCTTTCCATCATCGGCCCTGTGCTTTCGAATACGGGAACGGCCAGCGTTCGCCAACGCGACCTTGAGCAGCACGCTGCACCCTGCCAGGTCTACCGCATCAGCATCGTGGTTTGGGTATGAAGCCCGGGTCCTGGAAGCGAGAAGTGGGGCACGCGAAATTGTTCCACCCATGTAGAATGGAGTTACTGATGAGAGTCAGTCCTCAACCCGGCAGGAACCGATGACGACCGAGATCTCGCCTTCCGAACTAAATGAGCTTGCCAATTCACCTGCTGCACAGGGAGCAGCAGGGCGCGCGGCAAATGAAGGCGACGAAATCTCTTTGCTCGACCTTCTGATTGTCCTTGCAGAGCGCAAAAACGTCATTATTTGGGTTACCGCGGTCTTCGCGATTCTCGCGATCGTTATCTCGCTGCTTCTGCCCCAGCGCTACACCGCCACTGTAATGCTGCTTCCTCCGCAGCAGAGCTCTTCAATGGGCGCCGCGCTGGCGTCGCAACTGGGCAGCATGGGAGGCATGGCCGCGCTTGCCGGCGGCAGTCTCGGACTCAAGAATCCTAACGACATGTTCGTCGGCATGCTGAGGAGCCGGACTGTTGAGGACGCAATGGTGCAGCGTTTCGGCCTGATGCAGGAGTACCGCAAGCGGTATCTCTCCGATGCGCGTAAAGTCTTCGAGAAGCGTGCGACCGTGGATGGCAGCGGCAAAGACGGCCTGATCCATATTTCGGTGGAGGATCGCGACCCGCGTCGCGCAGCGGACCTTGCCAACGGCTACATCGACCAGTTTCGCATCCAGTCTCAGCATCTCGCCATCACGGAAGCCTCCCAACGCAGACTCTTCTTCGAGCAGGAACTTGAGCAGGCGAAGAACAACTTGGCCAACGCCGAGGAGGCTTTAAAGCAGACAGAACAAACCACGGGAGTGATACAGCTCGACAGCCAGGCGCGCGCTTTGATCGAATCGGCCGCGTCGCTCCGGGCGGAGATCACGGCGAGGGAAGTACAGATTCAAGGGATGCAGACATACGCAACTGGGGAAAACACGCAAATGGTTCAGGCACAGACGGAACTGGGGAGCCTTCGAGCACAGTTGGCCAAGCTGGGCGGCTCGGAAGACAGCGCCGGCGGTGAGCTCATCGTCCCCAAAGGCCGGGTTCCCGCAGCGGGCCTTGAATACGTCCGCAAGCTGCGCGATGTGAAATACAACGAGACGATCTTTGATATCCTTGCGCGGCAGTTCGAAATCGCCAAGCTCGACGAAGCCAAGCAAGGCGCGCTCATTCAGGTCGTCGACCCCGCGATCCCCCCCGACAGGCGATCCTTCCCGAAGCGCAGCCTTATTGTCATTGGCGCAACTATGTTGGGATTCCTTTTTGGCGTTTTCGCAGCACTGATCCAAGCCGGCGTTCGTCACCTGAAGGACGATCCAGAAACTACCGTAAAGCTCTCCCTACTTCGGAGTGCCATTTCCCTCAAGCAGCAAAAAACATCCTGAGAGGAGCTTATGAAGGCCGTGATTCTTGCAGGCGGACTCGGGAGCAGGCTAAGTGAAGAGACATCACTCAAGCCGAAGCCCATGGTGGAGATCGGCGGCAGGCCTATACTTTGGCATATCATGAAGATATATTCCGCTTACGGCATCAATGAATTCATTGTGTGTCTTGGATATAAGGGCCATGTTATCAAGGAATTCTTTGCGAACTACTTTCTATACTCCTCAGACGTGACGGTAGACCTTGCGACCAATCAGCTAGAATTTCATCACAATAACTGTGAGCCATGGCGCGTGACAATGGTCGATACGGGCGCAAACACCATGACGGGAGGTCGCCTAAAACGGGTGTTGCCGTATCTCGTGGACGAAGAATCATTCTGTTTCACTTATGGAGACGGAGTTTCAGATGTAAATATTTCGAAACTGATAGAGTTTCACAATAGCCAGGGATCATTGGTAACGCTCACCGCGACCCAGCCGACGGGAAAGTTCGGCGCGCTTGGGATTGATGGAAGTTCGCACGTGCGTACCTTCATGGAGAAACCCCGCGGCGATGGCCGGTGGGTAAATGGTGGCTTCTTTGTTCTGTCTCCGAAGGTGGGCGACTATATCCAGAACGACGCCACCGTTTGGGAACGTGAACCGTTGGAACAGTTAGCGCTTGAAGGTCAAGTTTCCGCTTTTCAGCATGAGGGATACTGGCAGCCGATGGATACCGTCCATGACAGGGAGGTGCTTGAGGAACTCTGGGCCACCGGAAAGGCCCCGTGGAAGGTGTGGTCATGAGTTTCTGGCACGGGCGGCGCGTCGTTGTTACCGGACATACCGGGTTCAAAGGCAGTTGGCTCTCCCTCTGGCTTCAGCAGCTCGGTGCGGATGTGTGTGGTGTTGCCCTCGATCCTCCTACCGATCCCAGCATGTTCGACGAGGCCAAGGTGGCGAAGGGCATGCGCTCTGAAATTGCCGACATTCGCGATCTGGAACGGGTCAAGGTGGTACTCCGGGAACACCGCCCCGAGATCGTATTTCACATGGCCGCGCAATCATTGGTGCGGAAGTCGTATGAGGATCCCGTCACCACCTATGCCACAAATGTGATGGGCACGGTAAATGTGCTTGAGTCTGTCCGGGAATGTGATTCGGTCCGCGCAGTGGTGGTCATCACCACCGACAAGTGCTATGAGAACAAAGAGTGGGTATGGCCCTACCGCGAGACGGACCGGCTAGGCGGATACGACCCATACAGTAACAGCAAGGCATGTGCGGAGCTGGTTGTATCGGCGTATCGCAACTCGTTCTTTTCGCACGCACAATATGACCGGCATCGGCTCGCGATTGCCACCGCACGCGCTGGCAATGTCATTGGTGGAGGAGACTGGGCAGAAGATCGACTTGTGCCGGACATCATGCGAGCATTCGCCGCAAAACAAGTGTTGGAAATTCGCAATCCGAACGCGGTGCGGCCGTGGCAGCATGTATTGGAACCGCTTGCCGGATACCTGACGCTTGCGGAAAGACTATGCGAGGCGGGCGTGCAATATGGGGATGCCTGGAACTTTGGGCCCGAGCACGCCGACGCAAAATCGGTCGAGTGGATCGTCCGACAGTTGGCCGAAGATTGGGGGGAAGATGCGCATTGGCATGTGGACGGCCAGACACATCCGCATGAGGCGCAAATGCTGAAGCTGGACTGGTCAAGAGCCGCGCATGCCCTAGATTGGCACCCTGTCTTACCACTCAAAAATGCTCTCCGGCTCACCGCTGAATGGTATCGTCGACGGAATGAGGGCGAAAACGCGCGCGACATCACCTCAGAACAGATCGAGCGGTACACTCAGCTTTCGAAAGACAATCAGGAACGTACGGCATGCGCCCCAACGCACTGAGCCCTATTGAGAACCCACATGAATCGAGCAGACGAGCTTCGCAAGCAAATTCTCGCCCTTGTTGCAGATTACACGCATGAGGCATTTCCCTCCCAAAAAGGATTTGTGGGTGGAGAGAGCCCCGTCCCGGTTTCCGGCAGAGTCTTCGACGCAAGCGACGTGCAAACCCTGGTGGATTCATCCCTCGACTTTTGGTTGACCGCGGGCCGCTTCGCCGATGAGTTCGAACGTAAATTCGCGCGACGCATCGGGGTGCGCAGTGCGCGTCTGGTGAATTCCGGATCTTCCGCAAATCTGCTGGCGGTTTCAGTGCTCACCTCCCCTACGTTAGGGGATCGCCAGTTAAAGCCAGGCGACGAAGTGATCACGCTTGCTGCCGGTTTTCCCACAACGGTCAACCCCATTATCCAGAACCGCGCTGTTCCAGTCTTCATCGATGTCCAGTTGGGAACGTACAACGCTGACGTGGCGCTGTTGGAAGAGGCGCTAAGTTCGCGCACCAAGGCTGTGATCTTTGCTCATACACTTGGAAACCCATTCGATCTCGACGCGGTGGCCGCGTTCACGCACAAGCACAATCTCTGGCTTATCGAAGACTGCTGCGATGCGCTTGGGTCGGAATACAAGGGACGGAAGGTCGGCACCATCGGCGATATCGCGACCGTGAGTTTCTATCCTGCCCATCACATCACCATGGGCGAGGGTGGGTGCGTATTGACCGACAAACCACAATTGGATCGACTGGTCGAATCGTTCCGCGACTGGGGCCGCGATTGCTGGTGCGCTCCCGGAAAGGACAACACTTGTGGTAAGAGGTTCGACTGGCAACTCGGGACTCTGCCCTGCGGTTACGACCACAAGTACACCTACTCTCATATCGGCTATAACCTCAAGGTTACCGATATGCAGGCAGCTGTGGGCGTCTCTCAGTTGGATAAGCTGGATACTTATATCTCAGCTAGGAAGAGGAATTTCGCTGTCCTGAAGAGCGGCTTGATATCTCTTCAGGACGTCTTCCTGCTCCCTGAAGCGACTCCGGGAAGCGATCCCAGCTGGTTTGGTTTTCCATTGGCCGTGAAGCCGGGATCGGGGCTTACTAGAGACAAGGTCACCCGCTATCTTGAGTCGCGAAAGATCGGAACGCGGCTGCTGTTCGGGGGGAATCTCGTCCGGCAACCCGCCTACAAGGATGTCGAATACAGGGTGGTAGGCGACCTGAAGAACACGGACTACGTGATGAACAACGTGTTCTGGATCGGGGTTTATCCGGGGTTGAACGACAGTATGTTGGAGCATATGCTCAATTCTCTCGGCGAGGTGGCAAAAGGTCAATGCGCTGCCTAGTTACAGGAGCCTCAGGATTCATCGGTTCGTGGTTGGTGCGTCAATTAGTGCAAGAAGGACACTCGGTTCTCGCGGTAGTTAGACCCGGCGGGATTCATATGCGGTTGAGCGTGATCGCATCGCAGCTTGAATTTGCGTATGCCGATCTGGCTACCATCCCTGCAATAGCCCCTGGAGTGAAGCGATTTGGACCGAATGTCACATTCCACCTGGCGTGGTGGGGAGGCAACAGCAGCAAGTTTGTGAATTCTCCCGAGCAGGTCTATACGAACGCGCCGGGGACATTGGAATTGGTGCGCATTGCTCACGAGGCGGGCAGTGAGGGGTTCATCTTTTTTGGTAGTGCCATGGAGTATGGAATTTACCGTGTGCCTGTGCGGGAAACAGACCCTGTTTCTCCGCGGACTTTATACGGGCACTCGAAAAACGCAATGATGCTGCTAACTCAGGCGCTTTCCGCGCAATGGGGGATGCGATTCTGTGGCATCAGGCCATTCTGGACATACGGACCAATGGACGATGAAATGCGCATGATTCCGTATGTGATTCGTCAATTCCTTGACGGCAAGAGGCCAAAGGTCACCGCTGGTGAACAGCTTTGGGACTTCCTCTATGTTGAGGATGCGGTAAAGGCCCTGACCGGGTTGGCCGCCAACAGTGACGCCGCTGGGATATTCAATCTGGGTTCAGGCAATGCGCGCCCGCTCAAGGAGGTCATATCTTTGATTCGTGACATGATCGGTTCTGATCTAGAAATAGGGTTTGGGGAGATCCCGTATTCTACGAATCAAGTCATGCATCTGGAAGCGGACATCAGCAGGTTGCGGTCAGCGACGGGTTGGAGGCCGGAAACTTCATTAGAAGATGGGCTTCGCCGGACAGTTGAGTGGTATAGATCAGGGAACATAATTGTCGCTAACCATTGATGAATGGGGTAATACATGACCTTTTCAGAGAAACTGGTTGTTCGTCGGGATACATGTCGTATTTGCTTTGCCCGGCTTGACGATGAAATCATTGCCTTTGATGGTCTGCCGGTGGCCGGTGCATACGTAGAGCCGCAAGACCCACTTCCGGATCCGGTGTTTCCAATGACCCTGCTGCGCTGTTCCGCCTGTGGGCTAGTGCAGTTGCGTGAATCGCTGGCGCCGTCGTTTTACAGCCACTACACCTTTATGAGCGGCGTGGCAAGTGGGTACAAGAACCATTTGAGCCTAATCGCAGCCCATCTAAGAGAGTGCTATGAGCCAGGCACGCGCGTGCTGGAAATTGGTTGCAGCGATGGGACACTGCTCCAGCTTCTGCGCGATCTGGGCTTTGCAGTTGCGGGCTTTGAACCCGCAACTGGACCTGCAAATGCGGCCTTGGAGAAGGGTCTACCGGTGGTGACTGATTTTTTCCAGGCGAACTCGGCTGTTCGAAGTGGGTTCGATCAGGCGGATGTAGTCGTCATCCGCCACGTTCTCGAGCACATTGACGATTTTCCCGCCATCTTTGCGGGCATTGACCTGCTCGCGGCACCCGGTGCGATGCTGCTGATTGAAGTTCCTGACCTTACTTCCACTGTCGACAAGTCGATCTACAGCAATATCTACCACATTCATCCCTGCTACTTCGAGTTGGAGACGATGTCTGCTCTATTGGATAGTTACCAATGGGAGACGGTCGGATCTACGACAGTTGATACTTTCGGTGGCAGCTTGCTACTGTGGGCGCAGCGCAAGGGCCAGAGCTCCAGATCGGACAGTCGACCAGCTCTTTCGTTTGAAAAGATTGCTTGCCGGCCGGCTCATGGCGCGACGCGGGCTGACCTGCAAGATTTCGTCCTTACATGGAAGACAGCGGCTCGAGCGACGCGGGACTTCTTCGACAAGTTGCGAGACCGTGGGGCACATGTGGCCGGCTATGGAGCGGCTGAGCGCACCACCTCCCTGATGGGAGTGGCAGGACTCGACGGCTCACACATCTCAGTCATCTTCGACCGTAATCCCAACTTGGTTGGAAAAGCATTGCCTGGCAACCGGGTTCCAATTCTGAATCCGGATAAGATCCCCGAGCACAATCCCGAGTATCTGGTTATCTTTGCGCAGTCGTTCCAAGACGAGATTGTTGGCCAGCAGAGGGCGTTCCGTGACGGAGGAGGAAAGTTTATCTCGCTCCGATCAAAACACCCTGAGGTTTTCTCTTGAGCCCCACACATAGGTATGGAAGCGATCTAGGCATGAACACTGTTGAAAGACTCTCGGCATTTGCGCAGACCCTTCGGGCGCACGCTGTGCGAATGGTGCATCGTTCCCGTGCATCTCATTTGGGAAGCTGCCTCTCCATGGCGGATATTTTGGCTTGCCTGTACTGGAACACCCTGCGGATAGATCCTGAGCACCCTAACTGGCAAGACCGCGACCGCTTTATCTTAAGTAAGGGGCATGGTGCTGCAATCATCTATGCTGCATTGGCGGAGCGCGGCTTCTTCCCTGTTGGGGAATTGAAGACGTACTGCGAGTCTGGTTCGCGCCTGACCGGCCATATAACCAGCGGCGTGCCAGGTGTCGAGCTGTCGTCAGGCTCTCTGGGCCACGGATTGCCAGTGGGGTGCGGGATGGCCTTGGGGGCGAAGCGAGGGAACCTGCCCTTTCGTACTGTAGTACTTTGCAGCGATGGTGAACTGGATGAAGGATCCAATTGGGAAGCGATACTTTTTGCTCCGCAGCACGAGTTGGACAACCTTCTGTTGATTGTGGACTTCAACAAAATTCAGAGTTTTGGACGCGTCAAGGAAGTGCTCGATCTGGATCCGCTGGCCGACAAGTTTCGCGCCTTTCGCTGGGCTGTCCGCGAGGTGGATGGTCACAATATGCAACAACTGGCCGATACGTTCGCAGCAGTTCCATTTGAGCAGGGCAGGCCAAGTGTAGTAATTGCCCATACCGTTAAAGGCAAGGGAGTGAGCTTTATGGAGGATCAGCTGGCTTGGCACTACAAAACGCCTAGCGCCGAGCAGGTAGAAGCCGCAATGCGCGAACTGGGAGTTGATCTGTGAGAACCGCGTTCATCAATCAGTTATGCACGCTTGCAGATACGGACGAGCATATCTGGCTTATATGCGGCGACTTGGGTTATTCCGTGCTCGAGGCGTTTGCGGATAGATTCCCATCCCGTTATCTCAATGCCGGAGTTGCCGAGCAGAACATGACCGGCGTCGCCGCTGGGCTAGCTCTTGTGGGGAAAACCGTCTTTACCTATTCTATTGCCAACTTCCCCATCATGCGATGTCTCGAACAAATCCGGAACGACGTCTGCTATCACAACCTCAATGTCAAAATCGTTTCCGTGGGAGGAGGACTCGCTTACGGCAGCCATGGATACACACATCATGCCGTCGAAGATCTTGCTATCATGAATGCGCTACCGAATCTCATCGTCGCCGCGCCAGCCGATCCGATTGAGGCGCGCGCTATTACTACGATTCTTGCCAGTCACCAGGGACCGGCCTATCTGCGCCTCGGCAAAGCGGGCGAGCCGGTGCTGCATGCCGCGGGTACAAAGGTGGAGCTTGGCAGAGCCATTCAGGTTGCGGACGGAAGCGATGTGACCATCATCAGTATCGGAGGCATGCTGGGCACGGTTCTTAAGGCGAGTGACGAACTGCGGTTGCAAGGCATTCATCCGCGTATTCTGAGTATGCCGTTCCTGACTCCGCTGGATACCGCGGCCATTCTCGATGCGGCGGAAGAAACTGGGGCTATCCTCACAGTGGAAGAACACGGTCCGGGCGGCATTGGTACAGCCGTTGCGGAAACACTTGCAATCCACGGCCATGCGCTTGCATTTCACCCGCTGCGGCTCGCCAAATCCCCGATCAAAGTGTCCGGCACGCAGGAAGAGTTGCGTTCTGCGCAGGGGTTGAGCGTCGAGGGAATCGTACAAGCCGCAGAGTTGCTGTGCCGGCGCCCGCATTCGGCGGTGATTCGCTGATGGGCAAAATCGACCAGCAGGTTCCCATTGCCGCCGAAGAACAGCACGTCTCAGCGCGCAACCGCTTGCTGTCTCGGCTGAAGCACACCATCGGACTGGACCGGGCTATTGGCTTCACGGTTCTTGCGCGCGGTTGGAGCACCGTTGCGGGCGTCGTCACTGTCCTGCTCATCGCTCATTTTCTCACTCCCGCCGAGCAAGGCTATTACTACACGTTTTCCAGTCTGGTTGCGCTTCAAATCGTTTTTGAACTCGGCTTCTCCTTTGTCATTCTGCAGTTGGCCGCCCACGAGCGCGCACGTCTGCACATTCAGGAGGACGGCTCGATCACTGGCGACCTGGTCGCCCACTCCCGGCTTGCTTCGGTTCTCCAAAGGGCCGTTCGCTGGTATAGTGCCGGTGCCTTACTGATGGCTACCGCACTGCTGCCCGCGGGCTTCTACTTTTTTCTTGCCCACCGCCAGCCGGGCGTTCCGGTTTCCTGGCAATTGCCCTGGATTGCGGCGGTACTGGCCACGACTCTTACCTTCCAGATGGATCCGCTTTTCGCGTTTATTGAGGGCTGCGGGCGCATCCCTCAAGTGGCGCGTATGCGTTTAACCCAGGCGATCGGGAGTACCCTGATGGCCTGGACGGCTCTTTCACTGCATCACGGACTCTTCGCTCCGGCCATGATCATCTCTGGTCAGGCGATTGCCGGCGGCTGCTTTCTTTTCACGCAGCGCAGCTTGCTGTTGCCGCTCCTTCACCACAAAACATCCGACCACAGTGTGAGTTGGCAACGCGAGATTTGGCCTTTCCAGTGGCGGATCGCCATCAGTTGGATCTGCGGCTACTTCATCTTTCAGCTCTTCAATCCGGTTCTGTTTGCCTACCGCGGCGCAACGGAGGCGGGGCGGATGGGCATGTCGCTCACCATTGTTTCGGCGCTCAGCGCCGTCGCCCTGGCGTGGATGAGCACCAAGGCCTCGCCGTTCGGGACTCTGGTTGCGCGCGGCGATTACCAAACACTCGACGTTCTCTTCTTCCGCACGCTCAGGCAATCCGAATTCCTTCTCTTTGTCGGAGCAGCGGTGGTGCTGCTGGGCCTCGGCTACACCACACAATTCTATTCACATCTGGCCGAGCGAGTTTTGCCGTTGCCTGTTTTCGGCCTGCTGCTGGCCACGGCTCTCTGCAATCATGTCGTCTTCAGCGAGGCGATCTATCTCCGTGCGCACAAGCGCGAACCGTTTCTCCCGATTTCGATTGCGGTTGGCATTATGACGACGTTCAGTACTGTGATACTGGGAAAACTATGGGGCGCCCAGGGCGTGACGATTGGTTATTTCTGCACAAGCGGTATCTTCGGCCTCGGCCTCGGAACGTTTGTCTTCATCAACAAACGCCGGCAATGGCATAAGAATTCTGCCTTCGAGGAAGCGGGCACTCCGTGAAGCAAACGAGCCAGTTGTCTTTACGTCCCCTGCTGAGTTTTGCCATTCCGACGTATAACCGGGCGAAATACCTTGATCAGCTTCTAGGAGTGCTTCTCAAACAGCTCAACGGCGAGAGTCGTGTCGAAGTTATCGTATCGGACAACGCTTCCACGGACAATACGAAGGCTCTTGTCGAAGCATACAGGCAGCGAGGACTCCATATTCGGTACCTGTGCAACGAGACTAACCTAGGAGCGGACTTCAATGTCCTTCAATGTTATGAACAAGCCGCCGGCAAGTATGTCTGGGTATTCGGAGACGACGACCTGATTGCCCCGGGTACCGTGAAGCGCGTCCTTGATGCGCTTTCCTCGCAACGCTACGACCTCATCTGCATTCGCGCCTATTCCTTCGTGGGGGACTATGTCAGACATAAGAATTTCACTCCGGTACCGGATCTTGACCTGACAACAGCCGAAGATCTAGCGTGGCATGTCCACGTCTTCTTTACGTTTATCTCCAGCATCATTGTTGACAAGGACCGCATTTCCTCTCTACCTCATCGACCGTTTCATTCCCTGCTGGGCACCAACCTACCTCAACTCGGACCGTTCTATACAGCGCTCAATCATCACCGCAGAAGCCTCCTCATTCGCGATCCCCTGATTGCAGCCACGGGCAATAGCTATGTCGGCTATGCGCTTTATCGCACCTTCGGTCCCGCGCTAACCCGGATCACAGGCGAATGGCTCGAAAAGAAATCCGTTCAGCGAGCTATCGTTAATGGAACGATCATGCGTTTTTTCCCGCACTTTCTGCTCTTAACCCGACAATCGGAAACTTCCTCTGTATCCGAAGATCCTCAACGAGTTCTTCGCTCCTGCTTTGGCAAGAATTTCCGATACTGGGTATTCGATTACCCCATATATGCGCTGCCGCTCCCATTCGCAAGATTGTGGCTGTTGTTAGTCAGGGTGATCAATAAGGTTGATTCGCTGCTTGGGAGTCCGCTGGTGAGATCATGAATAAGCGAATCCAAGGCGATAGTGGGATAATGAAAGCGAGACGGTTTATTCGGGTGAATGGTGTTTACCTGTTTGTTGGCGAAATGGGGCGCCGTGCTGGAATCGCTTTTCGGCGATGGATGCTGGCTGGGAAACTTGGCTGCCCTGACATCGTCCTCGGCCCGCGCTGCTATCTCCGCGGACTCGCCTACATGCGCATCGGGAAAAACTTCCAAGCCGCTGAAGGACTCTGGCTGGAAGCCGTTTCTGCTCATCCGGGTCAGACCTTCTCCCCGGCCATTATGATCGGAAACAATGTCACCGTTAGCCGATGGAGTCACATCGCCGCGACGCACCGGGTCGAAATCGGAGATGGGGTGCTGATTGGCAGCAAGGTTCTCATCACCGACCACAATCACGGTCAATACCGGATGGGGAGCTCAGACATCGACATTCCTCCCGTCCTGCGGCCGCTCGATCGGGATAGAACTGTCGTGATTGGCAAAAACGTATGGCTAGGCGACGGAGTCGTGGTCATGCCCGGGGTTACTATTGGAGATGGTTGCGTGATTGGGGCCAATTCTGTGGTCACGCAAGACATACCTCCCTTTACCATTGCCGCCGGAACCCCGGCCGCTTCGCTCAAGAAATTCGATTTCACAACTCAAGAATGGGGAAAGTTCTGATGGTTCGAGCCGCTTGCACAATTGTTTCTCTCAATTATCTTGCATACGCTCGAACCTTATGCGATTCGTTTCTTCGATTCCATCCAGAGTGCAAGTTTTACGTGCTGCTGGTAGATCGTCTTCCGAAGGATGTTGACCTTTCAAATGAAAAGTTTGAGTTGGTCCCGGTTGAGGAGCTTGGGATTCCCAACTTCCAATCCATCGCATTTAAATATGACATCCTGGAACTGAACACAAATGTTAAGCCCACGTTTCTCAATGCGCTTCTCGCCCGGGGCATTGATCAAGTTGTATATTTGGACCCGGATATCTTTGTCTATCGGACGCTTGACTCCGTATTCGATGCGCTGTCGGATCAATCCATTGTTCTCTCACCCCATGCCTTGTCTCCCAATGACGATCAGTCCGAACTGATCGTCCTATCGTGCGGCGTGTTCAATCTCGGCTTCGTCGCCGTCAAGAAATGCGCGGAAACGGACAGATTCCTCTCGTGGTGGGAGAATCGTTGCCTTAACCTTGCCTTCAACGAACCGCGCACAGGAATGTTCGTCGATCAGAAATGGATCAACCTCGCGCCCTGTTTCTTTGACTCAGTGAAGATTCTGAAGAATCCAGGTTGTAACATGGCCTATTGGAACCTCCACGAAAGGCAAATGTCTCAAGATGGCGGAGTCTGGATGGTCAACCAGTCCAATCCGCTTGAGTTCTTTCACTTTAGTGGGGTTTCTGTAGATGGCGGCGAGAAAATCTCTAAGTTCACTGACCGTTTCAATCTCACAAACCGCCCGGACCTGCGGTCAGTGTTTGAAGACTACCGTGCCCAGTTGATTAACCACGGATTCCGTGACTCTTCTACAGCCAAATATGCGTTCGGCGTTTTCGACAACGGCCAGTACATCAGCCGTCTTGCGCGCTCTATGTATGCTGCCAACCTTGAGAGATTTGGTGGGGAGAATCCTTTTAGCAGTTCGTCCAAATTCTATGTGTGGGCGAAGAAAGCACGACTCTTTAGCGTTCGTGACTCAGCGAATTCTTATACGCTAAAATCGTATTCAAAGGGAGACCCGCGCCTTCGACTATTGAATGGCTTACTTCGCGCGGCGTTGCGCGTGATGGGAGCGGACCGCTACACAGTACTCTTGAAGTATCTGTCGCACATCTCCATATTGAGGAATCAGAGTGATGTGCTTATCTCATAAAATGAATCCACACGCGTTCGATGCTTCTAACGTCGCAGCAGCGCGTTGCATCAGTGTCGCTATTTGGGTGATCGACGGCCGCATAGAAAATGCCTTTGTTGTGCTACGATCTTGTTTCGATCTTGCCTGCGGGTTTAGTAAGCGCCCTGCTGTATCTGCGATTCCCGGCAAAGCGCAGACACCTCAGCACGGGAGAGAATCGCCGTGATATATTTGTCGACTAAACCCAAATCACGTCGCGTATTTTCGCAGAGCGAGCGCAACCTGGAGCAACGCTCTGTCCCCCCCCATGTCGTTCTGTTCCTCATTTACAACGCACTTTATTTCGTACCTTTAATTGTCAGTTTCATGTTGGGTCCTAGACTGGTTGACGTCGGAGACTTGCTAAGCATACCTCCGAAGACAATAGGTGAAATCTTTGTTATCTATATTATAGGTATATGCGCGTTTCTAGTTGGCAGCGACTGGAGAAGGCTATTAGGTCGGCCCATCGGGAAAAGATCCTATACACTCACTAATCTACGTAAGGTGCGTTTTGATACCGCGAGTAAGCTCCTGGTTATTCTCTTCTGCGTTATTTTTTGCATTTCTAAGATACTTATCATTCCACTGGGCGTGTACTCGAGTTATGGCGTCGGCGCGGAGTTTATGAGCGGATCGATGTGGTCCTTCTCCATTATTTGTTCGGAACTATTGGTTGTTTTGTCTATTGTTGCACTCTTTTCAGCAGACAAATATAACGTTCGTTGGTTTATTTTCCTTTTAGCATTAAATGGCATAAATCTCTTGCACGGGACTCGGTTTTTCTTCATCATTGGGTGCTTTGTTGGTATCGTCTACGCGTATACGCGCAGATTAATTAGATTTCGCTCTATTATAGCTATCGGACTTCCTGCGTTTTTTGCTGTGCTGATTCTCAGCTATTCCGTGTTCTTGCATCGATCTCATGCTTCGTCAGATTCCCAGCAAGCAATGGCTGCGTCGGTCTTTAGCCCGCTAATCTTTGAGAGTGTGTTTTCTCAGATTTCATTAATCAACACCCTGACAATGCCGGGCATTCTAAGTTTCACGGGACATGCCTTCGATTTTCTTTCGTCTCTTATAACGATTAACATTCCACGCTTCCTCATCCCCGACAAGGACACCCTGTTTCACCCGAGCGTCGATCTAACATCTCTGTCACCATTAGGAGCATTTAACGGCTATGCCTACGGTCTTATTGCTTTTGGGGTATGTTTTCCTTTGTACTATTTACTCTGTGGTATGGTTGCTGACTGGCTGTACAAAATGTCTAGACTAAGTTCACTCTGGACGATCATATATATTTATTTCACAGCTGGTTTTATGTTTCGCACCATGCGTGATGGGTACGTAATTCCAATAAAGCTGCTTGGGAACGTACTGGAATTCATTGCCGTCGCGATCTGGTTGCATTGGCTTCTTTCCGCTCAGCAGACTCAAAGGCCGGCTATGGGCAGGAATCAGTAAGTGACGCTAATTGTATTGGCTTTTTGGAAGTCACTAACGCCAGAATAACCGCAGGTGCTTGAGGGTTTTGCAAAAGGCTAGAATTGATTTGAAGATGAAGAAGCTCTTCGTGAATGGCAAATATCTCTCGCAACCGACGACGGGCGTCCAGCGGTACGCGGCGGGCGTTGTAGAGGCGTGGGATGACGATTTGGAATGTGGGCGGATCGATCCTTCAAAATATTCAATCCGGCTCATTGTGCCAAAGACCGACAGGAAGTTTTCTCCATTCAAAAGGATCACCGTTGTTCCTTCCGTTTCCGGCGGCAAACTTTGGGAACAAGTGGAATTGCCTCTACGGAGCGCAGGAGGTGTGTTGTTTAGCCCTTACGCTGCGGCCCCGGTCTTCAAGGCTCACCAGATCGTAACCATTCACGATGCGGGGGTCGCAGCGACTCCGCAGCAATACTCCGCCATGTTCAGAGCATATTACGGGGCTGTATACAGGTCCCTAGGCAGTTCGTGTGCGACCCTGTTCACCGTCTCGCGTTTTTCCAAGCAGGAACTTCATAAGTACTTCTCTATTCCGCTGGAAAAGCTGATGGTGATTCCGCCCGGCTGCGATCATCTCCTCAAGGTCCCGCCTAGTCCGGACATCCTGAAGCGATTTGACCTTAAACCTGGAAAGTTTATCCTCGGTGTAAGCTCACAGAGCCCGATTAAAAACTTCGACGGTCTGGCGCGCGCCTGGAAACTTCTTGGCCGCCCCGAGTTGAGGCTCGCCATTGCGGGCCGGAGGAACAGTCGAGTTTTCGGACACGGGGCAGCCGTGCTGGACAGCCGTGCTGTGTCGTTGGGTTATGTCTCCGACGGGGAGCTCCGCGCCTTATATGAAAATGCGAGCATTTTTGTGTATCCATCGTTCTATGAGGGCTTCGGAATTCCACCGGTGGAGGCTATGACGTGTGGGTGTCCGGTCCTGGTCGCGCGCAGTTCTGCCCTACTCGAGTCGTGCGGCGATGCGGCTCTTTACTGCGACCCATCGAGTCCGGAAGATATTGCGGGAAAAATTGCTTCTCTACTGGACAATTTTGAATTGGCACAAGAACTGCGTACGATGGGGAGGCTGCGAGCTGCGCAGTTTACCAATCAAAAGACCGCATCGCTGCTGTGGTCTGAGATTCAGAAATATCTGTGAAATCCCCTGGTAACATATCAAGTCAGCGCTCTCATCACTGTCAGAATGAGTGGTTATCGGTAATCATGGCGTCGGCGATGTCTCGGTTTTTAACACGCCTGGAAGGAGCGGTGTCATGTACAACTGCGTGGTTGTTTGTTCTCGAGTTACCAGTTCCAAACATGGTCCTATATTGCCAATTTCGAAGGAAGCTCTCTAGCTGATTGCGGCTCGGGAAACGCTATCAGGTGTGGATTGACACCTTAGGAGAAACCAAGCATGATTACAGCCTCCGTTGTCCTATACAAAACCCCAGAACACCAGTTGAGCCGCCTTTGGGATTGCATCAAAGGGTCTTCGGTGGTTCCGCACCTCTATGTGGTGGATAACTCTCCCATCTCTACCGATCATCCTATTCTCCATGATCCTCGCATTACATATGTGAAGGCCGAAAGAAATGCCGGATACGGCGGCGGTCATAATGTTGCATTGCGAATGGTGCTCGAATCCTCAGAGTTCCATTTTGTATTGAATCCCGATATCCATTTTGCTTCGGAGGAACTGGAGAAAATGATAGGATTTATGCATCAGGACGTGAATATCGGTCAACTAATGCCAAGGGTCGTTTATGAGGACGGTAGCCTTCAGTATTTATGCAAGCTTATTCCCACCCCTGCCGATCTTTTCCTGAGGCGATTTACGAGAGGTCCGTTGAGGTCTTTGCTTCGGGAGAGAATGGAACGTTTCGAGCTTCGGTTTACCGGATATAACCGCGTGATGGATGTTCCCTATCTCTCCGGCTGCTTTATGCTTTTTAGAACTTCCTCATTACGCAGAGTCGGGTTATTTGATGAACGGTTCTTCATGTATCCAGAAGACATCGACATCACTCGACGAATAAATGCAGAGTATCGTACGGTGTTTTTCCCGGGGGCAACGGTTGTGCATGATCACGCGAGAGAATCCTACAAGAACAGGCGCGCTCTGCGGGTCCACCTGGGGAATCTGATAAAGTATTTCAATAAGTGGGGCTGGATTTGCGATTCGGAACGGTCGAAAGTGAACCGCGAAACTCTTCGGCAGTTTGGGCGATAGGTGAGGATCGAATTCCCTCATTGCCGTTGATTATCCTGACCGAACCTGGATTCCGATACGAGCAAGAGGAGTTCCCATGTGGACTCGGAGTCGTATAGGCCCTAAGGGTGATTGGATGGACCGGTGCGAGAAGGCGGCGATTTGGAACGACAGCTCCAATTCGGCATGGATACCCACCATTGACTGAGACATTGCCTGATATAACTAGCCCATGACGGTTAGTCGCTTGTTATCTGACCGCGTTTCAGTTCTCGGGCCTATTCTGATTCTCGGCGGCTCCGGATTCATCGGTACGCGGCTCACAGCTTTGTTAACCGAGAAAAATATTCCGTTACGGATTGGCGACCTCCGGCCAAGCGAATCTTTCCCAAATCTCTGGACGCACTGCGATGTAAGGCAGCACGAATCCCTCAGTGAATTGGCTCGCGGCGCTTCTGCCATCGTCAATCTCGCCGCCGAACACCGCGACGATGTCCGCCCGCTCTCTCGCTATCACGAAACCAACGTGCAAGGTGCTTCGCAGGTGTGCCTCGCTGCCCGCAATGCCGGAATCCAGAAGATAGTGTTCACCAGCAGCGTCGCAGTCTATGGATTCCACCCTAGTCCGGTAGACGAGAGCGGCTCCTTCGCCCCGTTCAATGCTTACGGCAAAACCAAACTGGAAGCCGAGGGTGTCTACCGCGCCTGGGCCGCCGAAGATCCGTCCCGCAGACTGGTAATCGTTCGGCCTAGTGTCGTCTTCGGAGAAGGGAATAGGGGAAACGCCTATAACCTTCTGCACCAGATCGCGTCGGGCCGCTTTCTGATGGTGGGACCGGGGAAAAACTTGAAGTCCATGGCCTACGTCGGAAACGTGGCAGCGTTCCTGATTCACACCCTTTCGCTGGGACCGGGCGTGCAAATCTTCAACTACGTTGAGGGGCCCGATATGAACACAAGAGACCTGGTCGAGTACATCAATCGCTGTTTGGGAAAGCCCGGAAAGACGCCTGGAGTCCCCAAGTGACAGAAGAACCGGCGAGCGCGCAACGCAATCCTCATCGGAATTCCGGAACTGGCGTCTATCTGTATCAGCATTCTACAAGCAGAGATCTCCATCTCATCCTATCTAAGCAGGCTTATCGACGCAGCGCCAAGTGCGAACTGCGAGAACATCTGGGACCAGTCAAGGACGCCGCGCAATGCAGACGGCTTAAAAGTCTTTTCCGGGACCACAAGGGTATCGCCCGGATAGATGCGCAGATTATTGAACGCGTCTCCCCAGACGCTTCTCTCCGCATCGCGGCTTACAACTTCTCCATCAGCCCGAATGATAAATGCATGCTTCCGGTCTGCATCCCTGGTCGGCCCGCCTGCCTTTCGCAAGTACATTCCGACCCGTCGTTCCTGGGCATAGAGGAAGGAATTCTGGTCGTACACCGCGCCGACCACATTCACGCTGGATGGAACGTGCGGGACGACAATGCGGTCGCCATCCTCCATTGTGATGTCAGGAAAATCGCCCAGACCCTGGCTTTCGGGCTTGAATTCCAGTACGAGACGCCCCGTGGCGCGGATTTGGCTCAGGCGCGCAATGAGCTCACGTTCGCTTCCCTGTGCGGCTGCTCCGCTGGCCAAGTCCTGTGCCGAGGACGCCCCCGACGATGCGAGTGCCAGGTTGCCGCGCTGGGTCTGCATCTCAATGGTCCGCACGTATTCATCAATTCTGGCCTGCTGGGTTGCGCGAACCGACTCGCGGGTGAATTCCGAGCCGTACAGATAGGCATTCGGCGTCAATCCCCCGGCGCGATCAACCAAGTGGCGCAGGGTTTCGCCTGGCTGGACTGTGTATGAACCGGCGTGCACGAATTCACCGTCCAGCCGCACCAATTTCGTCTGCTGTGCAATGGGTACGCCGATATCAGCCTCGGAGAAGATGGAGATCACGTCTCCAGCCTGCAGTTCAAGGTTCTGAGCATCATCGTGCTGCAGCACGAGTTTACCCAGGTCGAAGGAGATCAGGGTGGTCTTCAGGGTATCGGGGTCCTGGCGCTCGATGACCGCATAGTCCCAGTCAATCTCGGGAGCCACCAATCGAATTTCAGTGCGCTGCTCCGGGCGAGGGTTTCTAGTCAAAACACGATCCTGCTGCGATGCGAGAGTCGTGCTACTCCCACGCTGCTGAGCGCTCAAGTTGTCCTGCGGTCGTGCTTGATCCTGTTGCAGTCCCGGCTGATCCGCCATGCTGATTGCTTCGGGAGTCGAAGGTCGAATCGCGACCGCATGATTCTCAGCCGGTTGACGCATATCGGCGAAGCCCGCAGTAGGCTCGAACTCCGGAGCGGGCAGGCCGAGTTGGGCGCGTTTCCACCAATAATTTCTGGTAATGAGCGAGTCCCTGTCTGGAATCAAGTCGCTCACTCGCATGCCAGGGTGCCAGGCGAAGCGGCCTTGATTGGCGGTATTCCCGCGAAGGATCACCGTCTTGCGGTAGGTAGGCACGATGGAGAAAACGCGCACGAGGTCGCCGTTCGCAAGTGGAGTTGCCAGACCGTTCGGGTCATAGGCCACTTCCATTGCGAGCCGATCGCGATGATCTTCAATGCGCTCGATCGAGACTCGCGCTTCCGCTGCCACAGCGGAAACGCCGCCGGCTTCAGCCAAAAGGCCAGCGAGCGACTCGTTCTCTCGCAGCTCATAGATGGCTGGATTGCGCACGCTGCCGGTAACTGCCACCTGAGGACCGACCGGCGGAATGAAAACCACATCTCCGGCTAAAAGGTGGACGTCTTTCGATTTGTCGCCGCTGGTGAGCAGATCGTAGAGGTCGAAGTCAGCTACAACTGTGCTGCCGCGACGCAGTTGGATATGGCGCAGCGAGCCCTGCAAGGACGGTCCGCCGCTGGCGAAGAGCGCATCGACCAGCGTGCTGAGCGAACTCACCGTATAAACGCCGGGGCGCCGCGCTTGTCCGGCCACATACACTTGAATGGCCCGGATTTGCCCCACGTCCACGGTTAGGTCGAAATTGCGGTAGACACGCCCGATTGCACTGCGCAGATGAGCATCGAGGGCGGAAAAAGGCATGCCCGCGACATGCACGGGACCGATCTCCGGAAGGAAAATCTCCCCTGAGCGATCAACGCGGAGGTTGGTCTGAAAGTTCACCTGACCCCAGGCCCGCACGCGCAGCTCGTCGCCTGGCCCAATGACGAAATCGGGTGGAACCGGGCTCATGTCCAGAGGCGAAAAGGTAGAAGGCACGCCAGTGAACAGCGAGGCCCCGAAGACAGGCAATATCTGGCCGGTGGTGGAGGCGGCGAACTTCTGAAACTCGGTCAGCGGCTCCGGCGCGAGTGGCGCCGGCTGCGACTGCGCGCGGGTTGCAGCTTGCCGGGAAAGGTTCTCCGTGTCCGAATAGAAGTTTGGATTGCGAGGCTGCGTAGCGTCCTCTGCCGAGGGCGCGGTGCGCGTGCGCGGGGCCAGCATGGGATTATTCTGCTGCGAATTCTGGTCTACGCACTGGGGCGTACCCGCCAGCAAAGGGTCAAAACAGTTCGAGTTACTGCCCTGGGACGGCTGTTGCGCGTGCAACGCAGTCAGGGGCGAAGATATCAGCAAGAGAAACACACAGGTCTTGATCATTCGGGCGCGCAAAGTAAGCCGACAGTGGGCTGAGCTAGCGCTTCCTTTGCTACCCGCGCCGAACTGCAGGGCTTTCATATTCCACGAGTCTAACATGCAGCTTGACTCATTTTTTTATGGAGCGGCGGTCTGCGGAATTGTGCCGCCGTAGTGGATGGGGCGGCTCGGCGGCCGAATTGTTTTGCAGAACCGGATGCAAGCCACTAATCATGTGCGGCTTACCCTGGGTTAACCTTGGGTTCACATACTGATCAGGATGCGCCGGAGACTCCATCATCGCGCATCCATCGGCGAAGTGCCTGGGCCGGCCATCCAAGTGAACCCCCGTGAACATTCGAACCCGATGACCGAGACTTTTTGTCGTCCAGCGTGTCTATTTGCCTAAGACGCTTCTAACATACCGATCCATCGCCGGCGAGAGAAAACCCTTGTGTCCAGGTCGCGGAGGGTGGCAATCGGAAACTGCGAATCATTCCAGAAAACAGTCTGGAAATCGGGGGCAGATACCTTGACTCCGCGCAGACGAGCCATCTATAGTTACTCAAAATAGCATTCGCTATAAGAGCTCGAGCCGAAGCCTTAGAAAGGCTGCTTGTCTTGAAACGAGATGCCGGTGTCCCTCAATTAGGTGAGCTGGATCACTTATCCGCCTTAATTTCTCCATGCAAGCGCACGCATTGTGTCTCATTTGAAGCGTGTGTAAAAAGCCCTCCCGCGAGCGTTTGGAGCCTCTCCCGCGGCAGGCGAATTCTGGATATCTCGGTTGCACTTGTGGTGCTGATTGTCTCTGCCGTGCCCATGCTCATGATCGCCGCAGCTGTGCGGCTTACCTCGAAAGGGAATGCGATTTTTGCCCAGGAACGAGTGGGGCTGTTCGGTGGACTTTTTCGGATTTATAAATTCCGCAGCATGGCAGACAATCCTAGAAAGCATAAAGGCTCCGGACTTACTAAAGATGGCGACATGCGAGTAACTCCGCTAGGGCGGTTGCTGCGGAAATTCAAGCTGGATGAACTTCCGCAGTTCTATAACGTCCTGCGCGGGGACATGAGCCTGATCGGTCCTCGACCGAAGCTGCCCCAGTATGCAGGGATGGGGAGCATGCCTTACAGGCCCGGTATTTCGGGGGTGGCCACAATCGTCTTTCGCCGCGAGGAAGAGATCCTTCGCCACATCGATGCGGAGAAGCTGGACAGCTTCTATGCAGAGCAAATCAAACCGGTCAAGGCGCACCTTGACGCATGTTATATGTGCAATGCAACACCTTCATCGGATATGCGCATGGTTACGGCGACATTTCTAAGTTGCGTGATGCCCGAACGCGTTCCTGTTGTTGAACCCCATCACATTTCCGGTTTTGTGCATCCCAGCCTGATCATGACCGGCAATATTGCGCAAAAAGAGAGTCCTGCGGTCCAGTAACCGCTGCACCCACTCTCGAAATTCCCCTCGAGCATCTGTTCTAATACTCGAACGCCGGCGTGGTATAAACCTCGCCATGATCTCGAGCAAGCCTGAGCCCTTCCATTGGCGCTGACGAATTCGAAGCATGGATTCGAAGCATCCGAAAGTTCTGACAGGAACCGCAAAGAATGGGGTCGCGTCTGGCTGAATCGGGAGCAACTGGCGCTTGTTCCGGAATGACGGCATTTCAGAGCACAGCGCAAAGGTGCCGCGGGAAAATGGAACCGACGCGGATGGTGTTTTTCCAATTGTGAACTTACCGCGGAGCAACGGCTCAGATCGGGACGTTGGCCCGTGGAGTCGAAGCGGCGGGGGAATCAGTTCCGACAGCGTCGCGATCCCAAGCTGGCAAACAGGGGTTGGGACCTCCTGCACTGGGGCAAATGGGGCATCTGCAACCTTGCGGAATGTGCTGGATGTTGCGACGCTGCCGTGGGCTTCCTGAACCCCACCCTCTACGGCATCGCCGAGGGTTAACCTCCATTAACGGACCAACAAAGTCCCGGCAAAAGCTGAGAAACGGCGCTGCGCTGGTTCACGCGGGGTTGGGCAGTGGGAGGGCTCCAGCCTTGCGCCGCGCCGTTTGCATCTTGCAGCAACAGGCGGATAGACTTTCCCCGAGCGAAAAACCGCCGGACGCGCCGTGCGCGAACATATTTCTCCAGCGTGACGACCAAAACCGAATCAATCCGCGCTCAGGCTTATGCGGTGAGACCTAACTCCGGGGAGCCAAGAGCTTCGCGGCAGATTTTCATGTTGTACCGAAAAGGAGATTCCTTGGGCTTCATCCGCAATTCTCTTCTCGTGTGTGGGCTGATCGCTGTAGCAGCAGGTTTACCGGGCAATCGTGCGTGGGGCCAATCGGCTGAGCCTCTTCCGCCTGCGCCGCACGCCAAACAGACCCACTTGAAGCATGTGCTGGTGATCGGCGAGACCAAGGGCTACGAACACGATTCCATTTCAGCGACGATGGCTGCCGTCTACGACATGGGCAAGGAGAGCGGTCTGTGGGACACGACCATGCGGACGGACGCGGAGTTGCTGACCAAGAAAGACCTGGGCAACAACGCGAAGAACCTGAAGTACTTTGACCTGATCGTCTTCGCGAGCACCACGGGCGAGCTGGACATGGACGCGAGCCAGAAGCAGGACATGCTCTCTTTCATCAAGGATGATGGAAAGGGCTTCGTTGGCATCCACGCGGCGCTCGACACGAATTACAACTGGCCGGAGTATGGCGAGATGCTCGGCGGCTGGTTTGACCAGCATCCGTGGATGACCTTCAATGCGCCCATTGTGAATGAAGATCCCGACTTCCCCGCAGTGCGCCACTTTCCCCACGAGTTTGTGAAATACGACGAGATTTATCAGCCCAAGGCGTGGTCGCGCGACAAGGTGAACGTGCTGCTAAGCCTCGATGCCACCCGGCTCGACTACTCGAACAATCCGCGCGTTCATCGCGCAGACCATGACTTTGCGGTGGCGTGGAGCAAGATGTACGGCAAGGGCCGCGTCTTCTATTCAACGCTCGGACACACAGAGGAATCGTGGGACGACCCGGACGTTCGCAAGATGTATTTTGAAGCGATCCGCTGGGCGTTATGGATGACGGATGGCAGCACCGCTTCACACGCGCGGCCAGCCGCTTCTCAAGCCCACTGAGGCAAATGCATTGGGCACGCACTCCTAGGGTTTGGCAGCCGCGGGCGCTGCAGACGTTGGCTAGTACGCACTCAGCACGAGGCACGATTCCATGCGCCCCACGGGCGAAGGCAATGCGTCGTGGTCCTCATCACCCGCCTCAACGAAGGCGTCGAAGATGACCGTATTCAGGCCCTTCCGTCCCATCAATCGTTCATTCCGCGCGCGCTGAAAATTGAAGCGGAAAGGAGAACTGCGCTCCAGTTCAGCCAGGAATGTTGAAGAAAAGAACTCCTGCGCGTTTGCAACCGCCATCACAATGAGCGACCGCCAACTCATGCGCAGCAGATGTTTCAACGCAGGTGTGCCGTTCGGCAAACGATCCATTCGCTCGGCAACCTGGTCGCTAAAATTCAATAGCTGAGTTACCAGCCCGTCGAGCGGCACGCGCTCTGCGGCAGCATGTGTAAACAGCGTCTTCGAACCTCGCCGCAAATCCTCACGCACGTCCTGCAAGTCGTCTCCCAACTGCAACAGGACACCCCACTCGAAGGCGAGCCGGCTCTCGTCCTCACGCAGCCAGCCGCGACAAAGGCAAGCGTCTGCCAGGACCGAGGCGCCACCTTTCGCGCAACTGATCCGCAGCACTTCGGCGTCGTCGCAGGCGCCGCTTTTGAGTTGCGCGATGCTTTCTTCCTGCGCCTGATGAATTGCTAATAGGGAGTCGAACACCTGCGGATAGTCCCGGCGTGAATACTGCTCTTCAATCAAATGCACCAACGCCCACACCGCTGCTTCGCGCTGGTTGCGAGGCAGGAGACTATCGCCGCAAAGCCGCGCACGGAAGCGCCGGCTGAAATCGAGTTTGTCCGCGGAGGATGCGCGTTCATGGTCCAGATAATTATCGCTATAGGGATATAGCAGGCTGTATCCGATGATCGATGGAGTCATCTCCATCAGCTCACCAAGCAGCGGTTGCAGGCCGCAGACGGTCCAGGCATTGCGGCACGCCTGAATGGTATCGGCCACGCCCAGGCTGGCATCGAATCGCCTTGCCCACCGCGCAAGCTGCGTTCCCGCAGGCAAGAAATTGTGGGTCAGCAGATTGACTGCCTCTCCCTGCAACCCGAGCGCAATGGCCGCAAAACGGGAGAACGCCGCGACCATGCGCCGCTGTGTCTCCAGGCGCTCGGCCTTGCTTCGAGGAGCCCGTTTCACTTCGCGCTCGACGGTCCGAAGTCCCTCGTCGTACGCCTTTTCGCGCTTTCGCTGCTCTCTGTGGCTGTACAGGGGGCCGGGCTGCATGGGGGGCGAAGCACAGCGATTCCAGACCTCGATGGTCTGCGAAACCTGCGCCTCCACCCACGGCCAGTTGTAGAGCTCTTCCATGCTGCAGATGGGTACGCAGAAGGGGAGGAAACGGTTCCAAAATCCTATCGGTAGCGGGATGGATGCAATTACCCGTTCCCGGGCCGGCGGCTCGTATCCAACCGCATTTCGCCCCTCAATCCGCGCTTTTCAACTTGCGGAGTTCCAGGTTCTTGATAGAGTGAGAGTGAGCTGGATCGGCTCGAAGCTCATAAAGGAGGCTCACATGGACGTCTCATCGATAAAACAGCCGAGCGCCTTTGTTCCCGTGGCAATGTCGCTCGCCGCGCTGGCAACCGTGCTTGGTCACGTAGCCGTTTACGGCGTGGTCCACGAGGCCGATGAGGGAGCCGCGGCCCATATCTTTCAGCTCCTGATGGCCGCACAGATACCGGTGGTTGCGTACTTCGCGTTCACATGGCTGCGACGGTCTCCAAGACAGGCGCTGCCGGTGCTTGCACTGCAAGGCGGCGCCGCGCTCGCAGCCTGTACCGCTGTCTTTTTTCTCACGTAGATCCAATGATCTGTCGCGCGCTACGAAGCTTGGTGCAGTGTCTCTGCCGCGCGTAGAGCCAGCCCGTGAGCGACAGACGTAAACTCGTTGCCGCTGCTGATGCGCTCTTCGCCGAATCGCGTGGCAAAGATGCGGCGCACAGCGGGCACAAACGAGCTCCCTCCGGTAAGGAACACGCGATCGACGTGGCGCGGATGAATGCCCGTAGTTTCGAGCAGCCCATCGACGCACTGCTCGATGGCGCGCAGATCCTCCGTGATCCACGTCTCAAAGTCCGTGCGCGTGATGGGAATGCGCAGATCCACGCTGCCGTCGCGAAAACGAAACTCCGCCGTGTGAGTGCGCGATAGTTCAAACTTTACTTGCTGCACTGCCTGGTGCAACTGAAAGCCGAGGTCCTCGTCGATGAGTGCGATGAGGGCTTCAATCTTTTCCGGCTCCAACGCCCGGATGCGCGCACTCTTCAAGATCTCTCTCACGTTGTTGGTGCGCAGGAACGAGAGATAATGCCAGCGCTCGAGGTTGGCATAGATCCAGGCGGGGACCGCGGGAAGCAGCTTGTTCAGCGAACGTGCTTCGCTGTTGGACCCCAGCGCGGGCGAAACAAGTTTGCGGACGATGCGCGCGTCAAAGGCGTCGCCGGCAAGCCCCACTCCGCTGTTGCCAAGCAGATCCTGTGGAGTGCGTCCGCGCCGCCGCACGCCGGGGCCTACGCGCAGCAGCGAGAAGTCGCTAGTGCCACCGCCGAAGTCGCCGATGAGAATCAATTCATCGTGATCGAGAGTGGCTTCATAGGTGTAAGCGGCAGCCATTGGCTCAAATTCAAAATCCACACGCTCAAAGCCGGCGATCATGAATGCTTCACGCAGCCGCATGACAGCAAAGTCATCGTCCTCCGGCGTGTCCGCGCCTACAAAACGCACCGGACGTCCCACCGTGGCGCGATGAATCGGCGTTCCAAATTGCTCTTCCGCGGACTTGCGCAGATCTTTGATCATGCGTGCTATCAGGTCTTCAAGTTTTTGGCGGCGGCCGAAAATCTCAGTGCCGGTGAGCGAGCGGCTGGAGAGATGAGACTTGAGCGATTGAATGAGCCGGCCCTTCTCCTCCGCCTCGAGATAGCGATGAATGGCGGCGGGGCCGGCAAGTGAATGAATTCGCCTGGCACTGCTCGCCGCGTGCAGTTGTTCAAGATAAAGCACCGAGCGGAACGACGGTGTCTCCTCGCCTCTGAAGGGAAAGGACGCGAGTTCAACTCTCCCATCCCCGGTGGCAAGGGCAACGGAGCTATTGGTGGTGCCGAAATCGATCCCAACCGCGTAGCTCGCGTTTTGCATCTTCTGGATCACCCTATTGTTTCCGAGATTGCGATGGACGATGAGGGACACGGCTGCATTGGGGCACCGCTTTCACTGCGCTGCATGCAAAGCAAACCGAGTGTGGCTGCGCGGACACGCAGCCACGCACTAGATGGAAAGATTCAGGATGCGGTTAAGCCTCTGCACAAATGTCGCAGGATCTTTCAGCGGCACGCCTTCCATCAGAAGCGCCTGATCGAGCAGCAGCCACGCGGCGTCGGTGGCCACGGCATCGTCGGGACGCGCAAGCAGTTTCTTCACGATCTCGTGATCGGGATTGATTTCGAGCGTGGGCTTCGGCGCGGGAATATCCTTCTGTCCCATCGCGCGAAGCATCTGCTGCATCTGCATCGATGGCTCCTCGTCGTCGGAGACGATGCACGAGGGGCTATCGGCGAGCCGCACCGACGCGCGCACATCTTTCACGCGATCGCCGAGTATGGCCTTCAGCTTGTCGAGCAGCGGCTTGAGTGTCGCAGCCTTGTCCGGCTCGGCCTCGTCTTTCAGGTCGTCACCGGTACCGGCTTTATTCACGGCTTTGAGATCGATGTCTCCATATTTTTCGACCCCGGAGAAGACGATTTCGTCGATGTCGTCATCGAGGATGAGAACTTCAAGATTCTTCTTCTTGTAAATCTCAAGAAGAGGCGACGTGCGCAGCAACGACTCAGCACCGCCGGTGATGTAGTAGATGCTCTTTTGCCCTTCGTTCATGCGCGACTTCACATCGGCAAGGCTGGTGAGTCCCTCCACCTTTGTTGACTTGAAGCGGATGAGTTCAAGCAGCGTTTCGCGATTGGCAAAGTCGCCGTACAAACCTTCTTTCAAGGGCCGGTTGTACTCGCTGATGAACTTCAAATACTGTTCGGGCTGGTTCGCAGCAATGTTCTTGAGTTCCGAAAGAATCTTCTTCACGCTGGCAGTTCGAATGGAAGTGAGCACGCGATTCTGCTGCAGGATTTCGCGGCTCACATTGAGCGGAAGATCTTCGCTGTCGATGATGCCGCGAATGAAGCGCAGGTACTGCGGCAGAAGCTCTTTGGCGTCGTCCATGATGAAGACGCGCTTTACGTAGAGCTTGACGCCACCCTTGTATTCAGCCTGGTAGAGATCAAGCGGAGCCTTTGAAGGCACGTAAAAGAGCGTGGTGTATTCGAGGCTTCCTTCGGCCTTGGTGTGGAACCAGAACAAGGGATCTTCCCAGTCGCCCGAGATGGATTTGTAGAGCTCCTTGTAGTCCTCATCCGTGAGCTCGTTCTTGGGCCGCCGCCAAAGAGCGCTGGCCACGTTCACCTGCTCAGTGGTGCGCGTCTTCACCGACTTCTTCTCATCTTCTTTCCACTCGCTCTTGTCGTAGGTGAGGAAAATGGGGAAGGCGATGTGGTTGGAGTACTTCTTCACAATCTCCTGCAGGCGCCAACTGTTGGCGTACGGCGCGCCTTCGTCGTTGAAGTGAAGCAGCACGGTGGTGCCGACGACGGCGCGTTCCGCAGGTTCGATGTCAAAGCCGCTCTTGCCATCGCTCACCCAACGCCACGCCTTGTCTTCCAAGGCCTTGCGGGAGACAACTTCGACGCGATCGGCAACCATGAAGGCGCTATAGAAACCCACGCCAAACTGGCCGATGAGATTCGAATCCTTGCGGGCGTCTCCGGAGAGCTGGGTGAGGAAGTTTTTGGTCCCGGAGCGAGCGATGGTGCCAAGGTGCGAGATCAGGTCCTCTTCGCTCATGCCGATGCCGGTGTCGGCGATGGTGAGGGTCTTCTTCTCTTCGTCGAGTTCCAGGTCGATGCGAGGATCGAAGGGAAGCGACTTGTAGGCCTCATCGACAAGCGTCAGGTGGCGCAGTTTATCCAGCGCGTCAGACGAGTTGGAGATCAGTTCGCGCAGAAAGATCTCTGGATGCGAATAGAGCGAGTGGATGATCAGTTGCAGCAGTTGATTGACTTCGGTCTGAAATTCACGTTTAGACATAGTTGTTCGTCACCGATATCAATCATATAAAACCTGGGCTTGGATGGCGGTTGCCGGCGGCGCGCAGGGTAGCGCACTGCCGCGCACAAGCAGCCAGGATGATCGGGGACGGCTTTACTCGGGGCCTGCTATTGCGGCTTCCATTTGGCCAGAAAATCCTTGACGTTATGGGCGCTATAGCCACTGCCGTCCTCCAGGGGATCTGTGTTTTGAGCCGTCAGCAGCTTGCCGTTCGAGTCCAGGACGAACAGGAAGGGGTATCCCGGGATTGCTGGGTACTGGCTCAAAAACGCGGCATTGTCATTGGAGGGACTCGTGTTGACCTTCATCAGCACGAAGTTGGCGCGGAGAGATTCCCGCACATCCCCATGGTCGCCGATGAATTTGTCCAGAATCTTGCACCAACTGCACCAGTTGCCGCCCACCTCAAGCAGAATGCGCTTGTGTGCCTGCGCGGCTGCGGTCTCTGCCATAGCCAGGTCCTTCGCCGGGTCTCGCTTAGGATCGTAAACGCTGGAGTAATCTTCAGGACTGCTGGTGACCGGCGCAGGTTTGGGACGATCATAGGAAGGAACGAATGGCTTTTCGTCGAGATTGTAACCAACGATTCCGCCAATTTCGACCGGTTGACCATCGACGATGTACGGTTTGAACTTCCACTTGTTGACTGCGAGGGCAATGGCATCGACCAGAGCGCCGGATTGGAAGAAAGCTCCCTCGTGCCTCACCTTGACGCTGCCGTCTTTTTGAATCGTGATCGGCACCGGAAGCACGCCCGTATACGGAAAGCCGTCCACCCGAAGTGGAACGTGGGCTCCAACCTCATAGACCGACTCCGGCTTTGGAAATCCTGGCTCGATCTGGTAAGGCTCCGGAACCGCATCTTTTGGCGGCTTGATCAGCGCGGCGTCCACGGTTGCAGGCGCTTCGAGCACCGAGACCTTCATCTCCGCAATCAGGTTCCCCTTGTCAATCACCTTCACATCTCTGGCCACAGCGCGGCCCTGGAAGAGCTGAACGTCTTCGAGCTGAACATTGGTGCCGGAGCTCGTGGTGAGGCGCAGATGATAGTCGTTGTCGAAGCACATGGTGGGAAACAGCCACTCGGGATTGACGCGGTCGTCGGTGAAGTCATTGGTCTGGCCGATGTAGCGGGCAGAATTCACGACGGAAACGCAGTTCAGAGTAATTCCGGCCGTGTTGACTCGCCTGATGTCCATCTCATAGTCCGGTTGAATGTTGGCGGCCTGGTAGAGAGGGTCAGTGACGGGCCGGGTTACGCGCAAGATGAGCATATAGTGGGAAAACATTTCGCGCCCGGGTTTGCTCAGATACTGCTCAGTCTTTGACACGCTCCACTCTGAGCCGTTCAGCCGCGGATCGACGCTTGTATAGGTGCGCCGCCACTGGTAAGGGCCGGCATACCATTCCTCGACGGCGCCCTTGATAAGCTTGGGGTTCCCGGTGTCCAGAAGTTGATAGTCGATCTTCAAGTGCCAAGGCTTCGTGCCGTTTCCGGCAAGGGCATTGATCTTGACGCCGGCCTGCAGAACGCGATGGGCAAGCGCGTTTACCTTGGCTGAAACGGGCGGCATGTGGTCGTTCGCGGAAGGCTGCACCTCTTGTGCGAGCGCGGAACCAGTGAGCGCGACAGCGATGAGCACTGGGAAAACGATTAGGCGCAAAGGCATTCTGCGTGTCCTGAAAGACAGGATTGAGCACATATTTGGATGTCCCTTATAATGCGCTCCCATCTTACACAAACGCGGGCAAGGTGGCGGGAAACCGGGCTTGCGAAGTGCGGCCAACACCCCGGCCTCAGCCATAATCAGACGCGATGCGGATTGTACCCCCGAGCCCCCGCGGCTTCCATCAGGATGCAGAATGCCTGGCCTTCAGTCGAAGTGCCGGCGCGGTCGAAATTGGGTGCGCCGCACACGCCCTGGACGAATCCGTAGGCGTCCATCTTCGCGCGAGCCGCAGCACGCATTTTGTCCGCGGGAGTCTTGTAGCTGGCCGGAAGCCATCCACCCGTGACGCCCTCGTACGTTGCGAACGCCAGCATCTGCGCAAGATTCGTCTCGACAAACGTTCCGGGCTGATCCACCACGTTATGGAAGAGGCCGTCGGGGCGCAGGTGCCGGAAGCAGCCGTCGATAATCTCCCGCGCAAAGGCGGCCAACTGCTCACGATCTTTGCTGCGGTCGCGCGGCAAACTGCGAATGACGCGCGCCAGCCCGGCAGCGGCCCAGCCGTTGCCGCTGCCCCAGAAGTTCGGATCCTTCAGTTCCTGCTTGCCGTCATCCCAGATGTGCGCCAGCAGCTTTGCATCCGGGCTCCACAAACGCTTGCGAAAGCCCTCGATCTGCGCCAGGGCTTCGTCGTAGAAACCCATGGCCGCGAGAAACGGCGGAGCGCCGTTGAACCCATCCGACCACATCTCCGGAGCACCGAAGACGTGGTAGAGAATGCCGTCCGCGCTGCGTGGCGCCTTGGAGCGAATCCAGTTGAGGAGCTCGTTCACCGCGTGACTCATCTCGCCATCGCCGGTCCATTCAGCCGCCTGCGCGTAAGCTGCGCCGCCCATCGCGGGATCGGTTGGCCCACCGTTGTTCACCACACCCATGCGGCCATCCGGCGTCTGCTGCACGATTGCCGCCTTGGTGAGCAGAATCACGCGCTCGCTGTCACCCGCCTCCAGCAGAGCCTGCGCGAAGATGCCCTGCTCCCAGTCGCGTCGCTGCATGGTGAGTGCGGCTGCTGTGGCTTTCGCGATACGGTCCGCGGTTTCCGACACCGGTTGCCCCGCGGCTTTCTTGCCGGGCGCCGTTCGCGCGGCCGTGGCTACAGCTCCTTGCGCGCCCACCAGCGCCGTTGCGTACAAAAACGACCGTCGATCCATCACCTCTCCCGAACTGCTGTGCAACGTGGCGCCCCCGGAACGGAAGCGAACTCGTTGTTAGCGGGTTCTCCTTCCCTTGAGGACACGTTCAACAGCGCCTTTCCTGGGTAAGGGAGAATTCTATTGCGCCGGTGCAAGTTCTGTCGCCTTGGCGCGCTCGGCCGCGGCGTCCTGGGCACGGCCCTGGCGGTCGTACGCGATGGCGAGCTGGCTGTGCGGCTCGGCAAAAGTGGCGTCGGCGGCGATGGACTCCTGGTAGCGGGATACGGCGTCGGCAATCTGGCCGCGCAGTATGAGTTGGTTTCCGGCGTTCAGCGCAAACGACGCACGCTGGCGGTTCACGGCGCTGCGTGCAAGGTCGGCTCCTTCGCGACGGTACTCGGCGGCTTTGCCGCGCAATTCCTTCATCTTGCCGCGTAGCTGATCAGCCTTGGCCTGGTCACCGGCCGCGTCGGCAGCATCGGCTTGCGATGACAGGTTCCCAGCCTCTTCCGCGAGAACACCTGCCAGCGTCACACGGGGTCCGGGCTGGCCGGGCTGCAACGGAATGGCCTTCTCGAGTGCCTCCCTCGCTTCGTCGAGGCGCGAGTCCTGCTTGAGCGTGCTACCCAAAATGGCCCATGCGTTGCCATTGTCCGGACGCAGGGCGACGGCCTTCCTCAGCTCGGTGACCGCGTCGTCCAGCTTGCCCATCTGCATGTAGAGAATTCCGAGGGTGTAGGGCGGGTCCTCCAGCGCTGGATCCATCTGGCCAGCCTTTGCCAGTTCGGCAACGGCTTCATCAAGCCGGTCCTTGAACTTGTAGGCCAGCCCCAGATCGTAGTGAAGCTGCGGATCGTTTGGATCGATGGCCAGCGCGGCCTGGAAGTCGGTAATGGCCTCATCGAACGCGGAGAGTTGGATGTGGGCTACTCCGCGATCCTTGAACAGGGTGGCGTTGCTGGGCTGTTCAGCCTGCGCCCGGTCAAAAAACGGCAGCGCCTGCTTGGCTTTGCCAGTGAGGGTCATCGCCAGCGCCAGGTTGGTGAGCACGTTGGCATTCCGCGGATCAGCATCAAGCGCTTTTTGAAACCACGGAATGGCCTCCTGCTGACGGCCCAGCCGCTGGAGGGCCATGGCGAGCTCCGCCGGCGCGCCCGTGAGCTGCGGGTTGAGCTTGAGGGCTTTTTCAAGGGCGGGGAGTGCGGTTTCATCCTGGCCGGCGGCTGCAAGGGTGCGGCCATATTCGAGGAGCGCCTCTGGGGCCGGAGTATCGCCGTGGGTGGCAGGCTCCAGCGCCGCCAGCGAGGCAGGGATATTGTGCTGCTGCCGGAACAGGATGCCAAGATGGATGCGCGCCCCCTGGTAGGCAGGGTCGATTGCAACGGCGCGTTCGAAGGCGTGCTGCGCATCGTCCCATTTGCCAAGCTGTGCGTCGAGCGTGCCGACCGCATCGGCGATGTCGGCGCGAGGACCCGTCACCTTTTCTTCCGCGGCGAACTGATCGAGGGCATCTGCCTGTTTGCCGTCGGAGGCTAGGGCGCGTGCGTAGGCGTCGTAGAACAGGGCTGGGACGGGAAGCTGATTGGGGCGGCTCGAGAGGCGAAGCACGGCTTTGAAGACGGGAATAGCCTTGGCCGCCTGGCCGGCTTGCGAATACGCCATGGCCAGATTGGTTTCGACGCCAAGGTCGTTGGGCTTGAGCTTTTCAGCGGCTTCGAGCTGCGGAATCGCCTCGGCCGGGTTGCCCATCTCAAGCAGGAGCGCTCCCAGCGCTTCGCGCCCCTCCGCAATCTGCGGCGCCAACTGGACCACCAGGGCAAACTGCTCACGGGCGGCATCGAGCCGGCCGGCCTGGCGCGCGGCAAGACCGGCCCGAAATGCGGCGTCCGCCTGCTTTACCGCATCCGGCTTCTGCGGCTTTTGAGACTGTGCAGCCAGCGGCGATGCAACCAGCAAGAAGGCCAATGCAGCGGCCGGAAGAACAACGATGCGGCTCAATTGCATGGCTTACTTCCCGGCAGGCTTGGGCTCAGCCTGGTGCTGGAGTTCCACGACCATCCGAAACTGCCGGTTCGCCTCAGCCAACTCGCCCGTCGCCTTATAAGCCTGGCCGAGCAAGTTGTGGGTAATGTAGTTCGAAGGGTCCATTTTCTCGGCACGATCGAGATAGTGAAGCGCCTGAATGGGCTGCTTGAGCTTTAGAAAAGTCTGGCCGAGAAGGATGTAGGGGCCCGTCGCACTCGGTTCCAGCAGCACCGCACGATTCAGGGCCTGCCGGGCTTCGGTATATTGGCCGCTGCGCAGATAGGCGTCGCCGAGGCGATCGTAAAGGTCTCCATCCAGCGGATTGATTTTTCGTTCGGCTTCCAGTTCCTTGATGGCAGAGGGAACATCTCCCCTGGCCAACTCGGCCTCTCCCAACAGCTCGTGCGCCAGCGGCAGCGAGGGGTTGATCGCGAGCGCCTTATTGGCCTGCACAGTAGCCTGATCGCGCAACTCCCGGCGCAGAAAGAGACGGCCGGCGAGGAGATACGCTTCGGCGGAGTCGCCGGCGAATCCGTACTGTGCGGCAAAGGCGTGACGCGCGTCGTCGTATCGCTCCACGTCGGCATAGCAAAGGCCTAGGACATACTGAGGCTCAATGTTCGCGCTCTCCACGGCGGCATGCGCCTGCTCAAGGAGGGGAATGGCTTCACGCGGGCGCCCCAGCCGAAAAACGGTCACGCCGTGCATTTCGATCGACTCGCGATCGTTGGGATCCTGCGTCGACGCCTTGGTGAAGGCCTCTGCCGCCTCGGCGAGCTGGTCCTTCTGGTACAAAATGACTCCCCTGAGGCGCTCGACCCCGGCCAGCTCGGGGGCTTGCGCAGCGAGCGGATCCAGCACCGCCATTGCCTGCGCCAGACGGCCCTTGGCGGCCAGGCTGCGGGCGTTTTCAAGGGGAGGAACAGCATCGCCGGGAGATGGACTTCCGGGTTCCAGCGTTTGAGCGCCGCACGAGAGGTGAAGAGTGATGAGTAAAAGCGCGGTAACTAAAATGCGGTGCATTTTTTGAGACCTGTCTTGCAGTGTAGTTCCAGTCGAAGGCGGAGTTCCAGCCAAGCAGCGGGTCAGAGCCGCTGGCAGAGGCGTGGTTTCAAACGTTTCAAACAAAGAGGGGAGCCGAAGCTCCCCTCGAGGTGTATTGCGGCTCCTTCGCGGAATTAGAACTGTACGCGAAGCGCGAATTCCAAGTAACGAGTGTTTGCGCCGGGAGCCTGGCCACTGATGGGGCCAGTACCGAAGACGTCGCCGTTGTTCGGATTGGCTGGGTTGATGTGGTTGAACGCGTTGAAAGCATCCGCTCGGAAGCTGGTGGCGATGTTCTCATGGATGGTAAAGGCCTTGGTAATGGCAAGATCGTCGTTGAAGAATTTGGGTCCAAAGTACGTGTTGGCGCCCGCATTGCCGATTTTGTCGAGGCCCGGGAACGAGAAGACACCGCCCGACTTGGGCTGAGCGGTCCAGTAGGTCCGTGTCTTGCTGGACGCGTTAAAGCTCGTGAGACTGGTCCTCAAACTGCCGTTGGCATTCGGGCGGCAAGGCGCCGAGGTTCCGCCAACGTTATGGTTGCAGTCCTGGTTTCCACCGAAGTTGCTGTACCCGACGGTGAACGGCAGACCACCGGACCAATTGAGCACGGTGCTCAACTGCCACCCGCCGATGAGCAGGTCGGTTGCGTGGTTGACGCCTGCGGCATACTGCTTTCCTTTGCCGAAGGGGAGATCGTAGCTGCCGTACACGACAAGTTGCTGGTCGCGTACGTTGCTATCGCGCATATGGACGACCTGCTTGTTCCACGTGGAGTAGCCGCCGTTGTCATCGAATGCGCTGGCCCACTGATAGTTGCCGGTCATCGCAAAGCCCTTGGAGAACTGTTTGGCAAGGGTGATTTGCAGAGCGTCGAATTCAGTGTTCAGATCGCCGCTGTACGCGGTGACACTCTGCGTCCAGCCGCACATCCCTGGTTGGAGACTGGTTTCGTTGTAGCCGCCAGCCGACGCCGGCTTGCCCAAAACCGCGGTACCGATGTAGTTGGGGTCTTTGCAGGCCGCCAGCGAGCCGCCGTAGTAGCGCTGCAGGAGGTTGCCGTTGGAAACCCCGCCCGTATAGCCGGCAGGAAGTGGCACGATGTTTCCGTTTGAGTCGTATCCGCTCGGTCCGGCCGGATCCCAATTCATCGTCTGTCCCGTCACGGTTTGGGAACCGGGCAGCACTAACGCGGCTTCGTTGGGGTTGGTGTTGTTGTTGTCGCCGTCGCCCAGGGTGTGCGTTCCTTTGTTGCCAACATATGCAATCGTCAGCGTCAGAGTTGGCGTGAGGGCACGCTGTATGCTCAGGTTCCAGGCATCGATGGTTGGGAAGTGAAGCGGGTTTGGCCGGGACTTGGGGCTAACACTGTACCCTTGCGCCGGGAGGAGGCCGTTTGACGGAACTGACGGGAAGACAAACGCGGGCGGTCCCTGTGCCAGGGTGAACTCAGAGGCAACGCTGCCGCCGGGCTCGTTGAGCTGCTGGTTGGCCAGGACCGGCAGATTCTGAGTGACGACGTGGCCGAAGATTGAGCCGAAGACGCCGGTATCAAAGCTGCGTCCGTAGCCGGTGCGAATCACGGTCTTCTCGTCGAGTTGGTAGGTGAGGCCAATGCGAGGCGCGAACTGCTTCTTCATTTCGATGCCCCAGCCCATGTTGGAGCCGATTCCGCCGACTCCGGCCACGTGCATGTAGCCGTCGGCCAGGTTCATCAGAGAGCCGTTGCCGGTGGCGTTAACCGCCTCTGGGAAGTACAGCTCCCAGCGGAGGCCGAGGTTCAGGGTGAGGTTATGGGTTACGCGCCACGTGTCCTGGCCGTAGAAGAAGGTGCGTTTCTGGAACTCCTTGGCGTTTGTCGACGTGGAGACGTAGCGGCCGAAGCTGGGCACTTCACCGAGAGCAAGGGTGGCCCATCCAAGTCCGTTCGACCCGCCATTCGAAGTCGGGCCGGTTTGGAAGTTCATCTGTCCGGCGCGATCTGTGTCAGAAGGCACGCGCAGGTTGCGGCCGTAGCGAAGGTCGACACCCACCTTGAGGGAGTGGTTGCCCATGATCTTGGTCCAGTTGTTCACGATCTGGAACTGATCTTCGCGTTCGGTCAGCGGGCAGTTGCAACGGTTGATGCCCAGGCCGCCGCCGATGAGTGAGGTGTTGCCGTTGAATGGGGCATTGATTTCAAACCCCGGCGCTCCCGATGTGAAGGAGTTTCCGGTGTTGATTCCAGGAATGCCGAGCTGGGTGGCAAACGGGGTACCTGCGTCATACTTCGAATCGATGACGTTGTACCGGTAGTAGGCGAGGCGGAAGTCGGTGAGCAGCTTGGGGCTGAGGGCGATATCCATGCCCGATGCCAGGCTGTCATTGGCGCCATTGGAGTTGCCGCCGTAACCACCGATGCCGAAGCCCGGACCACCCGCCGCGCCGAACAGCACCTTGCCCGACAGAGTGTCCCAGAAGCGCGAGAAGCGCGCAAACGCGTGCATCTTTTCGTTCAGCGTATAGTCGCCGCGAACGGTCCATTGGTTGCTGTTGAACAGACCAGTCCCGTTTCCGGAGTAGTTGTTTTCGACTGCGCCGGCGCCACCCACGTTAGGGGCGTAAGGCTGCATGAGCGTCAACAAGGCTTGCGCCTGCGGAGAGACCATGTCGATGGGAACGACGTTGGCCTGGAACGCTGCCCGGTGGGTCGCGTTTGTGTCGAGGTTGTCGGTGATCATTTGATCACCGGCCAACTTAGTCGCATAGGCCGCTGCGTACTCACTGAAGTCGCAACCCTTGATACCGGAAGGGCCCACTGAGGAACCAAGGCAGGTGCTGATCAGTTGTGCGGTGGGCACTGTAGCCCCGGCCGAGGTACCGACCTTTTGCCGCTGCCCCTCATAGTTGCCGAAGAAGAAGGCCTTGTCCCGGATGACTCTTCCACCGATCGATCCGCCGAAGCGGTTCTTCAGTCCGGCAGGCAAGCCGTTGGGATTGGTAACAGAGTTGTATGTGCCCGTTGTTTCAGAAGTAAATGGATCGCGGGCCTGGTTGGCGTTTCCTGTGCGGAAGTCATACGCGCTGCCGTGGAACGTGTTGGTGCCTGAACGGGTCTGGGCGGTCACCACCGCGGAGACAGCCTTGCCCAGTTCGGCATCGAAGTTCTGGGTGGTGATCTTGGTTTCGGTCACCGAGTCCATGGCCGGGTTAATGACGATAATGCCGAGGATGGGATCCTGGTTATCGGTGCCGTCCAGTTCAAAGGCGGTACCGCCAAAGGCCTGTCCATCGACCTGGATCTGCTGAGACGCCTGCGGATTTTCATCGGCCGCGTGGGACCAGCCGAGCTTCTGAGCGCCCGGTAGCAACAGTTGCAGGTTGGTGAAGTTCTGGTCGCCAACGGGCAGGCTGGAAATCTGCTGCTGGTCGAATACCGTGGAAACATCGGCGCGGTCGGTTTTCAATTCCGGCTGCTGGTCCGCGTTCACTTCAACGGTTTCAGTGCTTCCTCCAATGTCCATGGTGGGATCAATGCGAGGGGCAGCGTCAGCGGATACTTCAACGCCCTTGGTCTCAAAAGACTTAAAACCCTTGAATGTGACCTTGATGTCGTAAACGTCTGGAATGAGGTGAGGAACGCTGTAGTCGCCGGAAGCGTTCGATGTGGCAGTAACGACGGTGCCTTTGGCCTCGTCCGTCACCGTGATCGTGGCGCCTGGTACAGCAGCGCCGCTCTTGTCCGTCACTGTGCCGAAAATCGATCCGTAGATCGATTGCGCACGCGCCGGCGCAACGAGCAGAAAATTCGCGCAGGCGAATAGCGCCAGCACGAAGGCTGTGCGAAAAATCTTGTTCATGCGGTCTCCTAAAAAAGTGCTTTCGTTCTTTTTTTGTGAACTTATGAGTTCTCTGTCTGCTGATTCCTGAACCAGCCTACGTTAAGGCTCCCCCGCCGCGATGGCAAGTTTGCTAAGGACCGAGAGAAGCTGCATCCCAAGTGAAGAAAAGCGGGAGCCAAAAAGCCTTTCCCGAAGGTAACTCGGAAAGATACCCAATATTTCTTGTTGCTGTCAACGACGAAATTGCCCGATCATCGCCGAATTAAAGAGGATAGACGCAGGGGTGCGTGTGGAAACGATTACTGCAGAAGCGTTCCTCACACTACATGAATTTGCATTTCGACAGCCCAATTGGCGAAAAACCTGGCAAAAACCGATTTACCGGCTTCGTTCTTCAGTAGCCCGTCGATAGGTTTTGGGCCCGGCGCTCTTTGGTGGTAACGTTTACACCGCCCGGCCCCTTATCCTTCGCTACCGCCCATGACTAGTAAACTCTGGTGCCCCTTTCGATGATGGAATGAAACTCAAAGAACCGGGTTCATCGACCGCCCCGGGCGCCGCTTGCCAAACCGGATTTTTCCACAGGGCAGGTCGCGCGCAAGGGAAAAGCTGCGCACTGCACTCGGTGCGCCACATTGGAACTTGGTCGAATCGAAATAGGAAGAGGGACAAAGGGCTGGATGTTGAGGCCTTCAGGCCTTCGTTTTTGCCGGAACGAGCGCTTCAGCCTTCAGAAGCTTGCCACCCTCCTGGACAACGTAGAGGTGATTCACGTCCAGGTCCTTCAGCGTGTCGACCGTACCGGAAGGCCAGCGAATCTCGACCAGGTCCACCTTCTTTGCCTCTCCCAGCCCGAAGTGAATCCTCAGGTCGCTGGCGGAGTAGTAGCCGTTGCACGATCGGACCGCCTCAATCTGGGTCAGCGGGGTGGCGGGCTTGGCGGTCAAAACAGGGGTGCCGGTTTGCGCCACCACCTTGATCTCCGCGCCAATGCCGGTGCGATTGCTCCTGGTACCCACCAGGCGAATTTTCACCCAGCTCCGGTTCAGCGTAGAGTCGCAGCGCAGCAGTTGGGGAACCGCATTGACGCAGTTCACCACCGCATCCATGTCGCCGTCGTTGTCATAGTCGCCGATGGCAAAGCCGCGCGCCTTGGCTGCCGCCGTAATGCCGGTGCCGCCGGTGAGGCTCACGTCTTCAAACTGCCCGTTACGCAGGTTGCGATAGAGATATTTGCGCTCGGCGTAGGCCGCGTCCACCTGGGTCCCATCCACTTCGGGATAGACATGCCCGTTGGCCACCAGGATGTCGAGCCAGCCGTCGTTATCGATGTCAATGAAGCTGACTCCCCAGCCCAGGAGCCGCGTATTGATGCCCAAACCGGCCTGATAGGTGCGATCGTCGAAGGACCCATCGCCCAGATTCATGTAGAGCGAATCCGTGTCGCCGGCGAAGTTGGTCTTCACAATGTCGAGCAATCCGTCGCGGTTGTAGTCACCAATGGAGACGCCCATACCCGCCTGGGGTTTGCCATCGGGTGAGTAGGCCACACCTGCCTCAATTGCCTGGTCCTTGAACGTGCCGTCTTTCTGGTTCTGATAGAAAGTGGCGGAGGTGGAATCGTTGGCCACGTAGATGTCGGGCCAGCCATCTCCGTCGAGGTCAGCCACACCGCAGCTCAGCGCATAGGTTCCCAGCGTGCCCCACATGCCGGCCTTCTGGCTCACGTCGGTAAACGTGCCGTCGCCGTTGTTGTGGTAGAGCAGGTTTTTGCCGCCATCCAGGCCAGGCGGTCCGCACGCCACCACGATTCCCTTGTAGGTGCAATTGGCATCTTCGGGCGCCGGAGCCGTCTTCACGTCAAAGTCGATGTAGTTGCCGACAAACAGGTCGAGGCGGCCGTCCTTGTCGTAATCGAGAAACGCGCAGCCTGAATTCCAGCGCAGCCGGTCCTGCAGCAGGCCGGCCTCCTTCGTCACATCGGCAAAGGTTCCATTGCCGTTGTTGCGGAACAACGCGTTCTGGCCGTAGTAGCTGACGAAGAGATCGTTCCAGCCGTCGTTGTTGTAATCGCCGACGCAGCACGCCTGGCCCCACCCGGAGCGTGCCAGTCCCGCCTTGATCGTCACATCGGTAAACGTGCCGTCGCGATTGTTTTTGAAGAGGTGGCACACCGGTTCGTGGCCCTTGGGAAAGCCTTCCAATCGCCAGCCATTGACCAGGAAGATATCCAGCCAGTCATCTTGGTCGTAGTCAAAAAACGCAGCGCCGCAGCCGGTGGTTTCAAGCAGATATTTGTTGCGATGTTCGCCGCCGAAGATGGTCTCCACATTGAGGCCGGCCTCCTTCGCCACATCCACAAACTGCACGCCCAGCGGCGTACCTGTAACGGGCGAAGGCGTTCCCTTGGGCGCGGGGCGAGCCGCGGCCTCGTAGGCCTGGCGCGCGCTGCCGGCGGGCTTCTGCGGCGCGGCAGGCTGCTGGCCGCCCATCCCCAGCGCGGGACGAGCCAACGCCAGCACATCTTCGAGCGATAAAACCAGTGCGGTCCTCGAAAGCGACTTCAAAAATCCACGACGGCTAAAGGGCAATGCAGAAATCTCCAGATGAGCGCGTCGCTGTTCTCATTTTTCGCGGCTGCGCCTCGATGACCCGAGTATAGCGAATGGTCCTGCTCAACCTCGACCGCGCTGGAACGCGCACATAGCCAGACCCATGCGGCTACAGGGAGCGTCAGAGGAATCAAAGGACAAACAAAATTGGTAGGGCTCGGCTTCATTGATTGCGGAAGGACCTTTGGTTTTGAAAAGGACATGCGAAGGATGGGGCCCACCCAGATTTGTGGTTGGGGCGGGAAAACAAATGGAGGGAGGGCCGCCCGCCGCGTCAAGGAAAGAGGGAGTTGGCGCGGTTTGAAGGACCAAGAGATGTCGACCTGCGGTGCGACGTGTGAGGGGGCCTGGTAAAACGTCAAAAGTCGGCCCGCGATGCGTCGAAACGGGGCAAGAATTGCCGTGGAAGGCGGCGGAATTGGCGGTTCGCAAGAGTTTTTGAAGGAATTGTTTGGAGCTTCTTTGGATGGTTGTTGGCGCGGTGGGAGGGAGGGGAGGGTGACCGGGATTTGAAACGCCGAAAGGTCGGGGTTCGTGGTCTCCCACCCTTTCGCGGTGAGACTGCGAAAGGATGGGGCACCCGGAGTTTGTGGGTTAGGGTGGGGCACCCGGCGGTATGTGTTCTCGGGAACCACCTCGCGATTGCCGGGAATATGATTCTTCGCATGAAGAAGAGCCCACTTATTGCCCTCTTGTTTTCATGTACGCTCTGTCTGCACGCACAAACAGCAACAAAAGCGGACCCTTTGCCCGAGCGGCAGACCGTCCAGAAGGTCCTTGGCTTTGAAGTCGAGGAGGGCGGCGGCCTGCCCACAGGCTGGCATGGCGGCCCCGCGGCAACCATCGCGGCGGACAACAAGATTGCTCACTCCGGGCAATGGTCTGCACGGCTGGAACGCAAGCCGGACAGCGAAGGTACTTTTTCGACTTTGACGAAGAGCCTTCCTATGGATTTTGCGGGAACGGAGATCGAACTGCGCGGATTTCTGCGCTTGCAGGACGTAAGCGATTTCGTCGGCTTGTGGATGCGTGAAGATGCGGACGGGAACTCGGTGGCCTTTACGAATATGCAGGACCAGAAGGTGCATGGCACCAGGGACTGGGCCGAGTATTCCATCAAATTGCCAGTGAATTCACATGCGGATAGGCTCGTATTCGGCGTTCTAGCCTCCGGCACCGGCACGGCGTGGGCCGACGATCTGCAACTGCTCGTCGATGGGAAGCCGATTGCGGACGCGCCCGCGGCGCCGCCCAAGCCGCGCACCGTTTTGGACACGGACCACGAGTTCGATACGGGCTCGCGCATCGCGATGGATCATCTCACTCCCATCCAGATCGAGAACCTCGCCACCCTGGGCAGAGTGTGGGGCTTCCTGAAGTATCACCATCCGCAAGTCACTTCAGGCCAGCGCCATTGGGACTACGAGCTGTTTCGCGTGATGCCCAGGATGCTGGCGGCGACCGATCGCGCACAGGCCAACGCCGCGCTGGTGCAATGGATCGATGGGCTCGGCCAGGTGCCCGACTGCAAACCGTGCGCGCACGTGACTCTCGACAACCTCGACATCAAACCGGACCTCGACTGGATCCACCACCAGGAGGTACTTGGAAAGCCGCTGAGCGAGCGCCTGGAACACATCTATGAGAACCGAGTTGAGAGTCAACAGTTCTACGTTTCGCTGGTGAAATACACAGGCAATCCGTCCTTCGATCATGAGCTGACGTACTCTGCCGTCAAGTTTCCCGACCCCGGCTATCAAATCCTCGCCCTGTACCGCCTGTGGAACATCATGCAGTACTGGGCGCCCTATCGCGAGGTCGCAGGGCAGAACTGGCCGCAGGTGCTGAGCGAATTCATCCCCAAGGTTGCGCTCGCCAAAGACAAGGACGCCTATCAACTGGCGATGATGGAGTTGATTGCAAGAGCAAACGACACCCACGCGAACCTCTGGAGTTCATTGCAGGTACGTCCGCCCGTGGGTGAATGCGCTCTCCCCATCGACATGCGGTTCATCGACGACCAGCCCGTCGTCACCGGGTATTCCACCAAAGAGGCCGAGTCTGCCTCCGAATTCAAAGCCGGAGATATCGTGAATGAACTTGACGGCGTGGCCGTGACCAAACTGGTGGCAACGTGGACTCCGCTGTATGCGGATTCAAACCAGGCGGCGCGGCTGCGGGATATGGCGCAGGGTTTGACGAGAGGAAAATGCGGCGCGGCGTCCGTCCAGGTTCGCCGTGGCAATGAAATGGTCCAGCTTAGCGCCAACCGAGTGCATGTGGCCGCCACAGCTGGGCATGGCACGCACGATTTGCCCGGCGACACATTTCGTCTGCTCTCAAAAGACGTGGCGTACGTGAAACTCTCCACGATTAAAGCGGTCGATGTGCCCCACTACATCGATCTCGCCAAAGAAACGAAGGGTCTGATTGTCGATATCCGAAACTATCCGTCGGACTTCATGCCCTTTGTTCTGGGATCGCTGCTGGTGACCGGTCACACTCCCTTCGTCACCTTTACACAATGCGACCTGAGCAATCCCGGAGCGTTCCGCTTTGCCGATCCCCTCGCGATAGACCCCGCGCTGCCTCACTACGGCGGCAAGGTGGTGATCCTGGTGGACGAAGTTTCTCAGAGCCAGGCCGAATACACGGCAATGGCACTGCGGTCCGCTCCCAACGCTGTTGTGGTGGGCAGCACCACCGCCGGAGCCGATGGCAACGTCTCGACAATTCCTCTTCCGGGAGACTTGCGGGGACTGATCAGCGGCCTCGGCGTCTACTACCCCGATAAACGGCCTACGCAGCGCGTTGGCATCAAGGCAGACATCGAAGTCAAGCCGACCGTCGCCGGCGTGAAGGCCGGCCGCGACGAAGTGCTGGAGCAGGGAATCCGGCAGATTGTGGGCGCGGATGCTCCACGGGCGGAGGTCGAGAGGCTTGCCAAGGAGTGACGGCCAAGGAAGCGTCAACTCTATGTGACTGATAACAAACAGATTACTTTCCTGCCAACTGCTCCAGCAGGGTGTCGAAGTCTTCAAGCTTGGCGTACTCGATGATGACTTTGCCGCGGCCGTTGTGATCTTCGATGCTGACCTTGAGGCCCAGTGCGCGCTGCAACCGGTCCTTGACTTCGCGAACGTTGGGATCGACCACAGGCTCCGGCTTGGGGTCCTTTTTGAGGCGTTCGGGATGCAGGAGACCCTGGACATAGGTCTCCGTTTGGCGAACAGAAAGCGAAAGTGCAGCGACCCGTTGCGCAGCCTTCTCGATCTCCTCAGCGTGTTCGAAAGCGAGGAGCGCTCGAGCGTGCCCAAAGCTCAGTTCACCCGTCTCAACTCGGGATTGAACGCCGGCGGGTAACCGCAGCAGCCGCAGGAAGTTGGCGACGCTTGCACGGTCCTTCCCGGTGCGGACCGCCATCTGTTCCTGGGTCATGTGAAACTCGCGCGAAAGCCGTTCAAACGCCCGCGCCTGCTCCATGGGGTTCAGGTCGGCCCGTTGCAGGTTTTCGACGATGGTGATCTCCATCGCCTGCTCGTCCGATACCTGGCGCAGGATGGCCGGAACAGTCGTCTTGCCGGCGAGCTTGGAGGCGCGCCAGCGGCGCTCGCCGGCAATGAGTTGGAAGCGGCCATTGGCCTGGGGCCGGAGCAGGATGGGCTGGACCACGCCATTGGCCGCGATGGATGCCGCCAACTCGCCCAACTGATCTTCATTGACCTGGGAGCGTGTCTGGAAGGGATTGCGGTCAATCTGATCCACGGGAATTTCGCGTGGTTTGCCGCCTTCATTCTCAGGGTGTGGGGCGGCGGGGGCCTGTACGCGGGGAAGAAGAGAATCCAGCCCTTTACCCAGGGCGCGGCGTTTGGTATCGATGGCGGGGGCGCTCATATTCAATGTCCTTTATGCCGGCGATTGGCCGGGTGATGCTTGTGTCTTCGGTGGTTCAACTTCGGTGCCGGAACTTCAGTGGCCCAAGCGGGCGTTTACGAGTAAGGCCAGAAGCGGACCGTGCGTTGCGGAGCCGCCGGCTTCGAGCTCGATGCCTTTTTGCGAGCGAGGCTGCGGGGGCTCTCCATGTTGTTACGCGCCAGGAACTCTCCCGCCAACTCGAAGTACGCCTCAGTGCCGCGCGAGCGCGGATCATAGAGCGCAACGGGTTTCCCGTGGCTTGGGGCCTCGGCCAGGCGCACGTTGCGCGGAATCACGGTGCGGAAGAGCCGCTCCTGGAAGTATTCGCGCAGCGTCTCCGTCACCTGCTGTGCGAGGTTGGTGCGGTCGTCGTACATGGTCAGGAGCACGCCCTCGATGAACACCTCGGGGTTGAACGCGGCCTGAACCCTCTCAAGGGTGGAAATCAGCTCAGAGATGCCTTCCAGGGCGAAGTATTCAGCCTGCATGGTCACGATGAGGGTGTTGGCCGCCGCGAGCACGTTCAGGGTGAGGAGGTCGAGGGCCGGTGGGCAGTCCAGAATGATGAGGTCGTAGGAGTCGCGAACCGGCTCGAGCGCCTGGCGCAACCGCAAAGCGCGATCTTCTGCGGCGGCGAGCTCAATGTTGGCGCCGGTCAGGTTTTTGGAACCGGGCAGCATCGAGAGGTTTTCGATGTCGGTGGGCAGAATCACCTGGTCGGCCGGAGCCAGGCCCATTAACACGTCGTAGATGGAGTGGCGCGCATCATCGCGCTGAAAGCCCAGCCCCGAGGAGGCATTTGCCTGGGGATCGCAGTCGACGAGGAGGACCTTCATGCCTTCGATGGCCAGACACGCGGCGAGGTTAATGGCGGTGGTGGTTTTGCCCACCCCGCCTTTTTGGTTGACTACCCCTACAATTTTCCCCATGGCAATCCAGACTAAAGTGCGAGGGCTGTTGCGTGTAGTGAGGGCGCCTGTGGAGAACGGCGCCGGGCTGTGGAAAGCGTCCGGAGCGTACGAAGGTGACTCGGCCTCAAGTGGTTGAGGGGTATAGGCTTCCACACAGGCACGGGCGCGCCCACGAATTCGCCTGAAAACGTCCTCATCGGTGGAAAACTGCCTCGCTTTTGAGGCCTAAAATGCCGGGGATTGCAAGGCTGGTCCGATCACAAAAGAGCTCATGTTCCACGTGGAACACTGCACATCCTTGAGAAAGCGATGTTCCACGTGGAACAGTCTCTTCCTCCCCTAACTCACTGCCGGTTCGCACTTCCTTCACGCCTGGTCCGATTTGCTGGAGTAGACTCTGTACCAATCAACGGAAAGGCTCGATATGGAACCCAAGAATGCATTCATCGGGAAAGCCACGCCTCCTGAGGCTGCGGAAATCACGGAGACGCTGGGCGTAACTGCGGCGCTCTGGCAAAAGCTGATCGATTGGCTCTCGACGGAAAAGGGCGTCTCGGAAGTCGAATGGAAAGGGGTCAATCCCAACAAATACGGCTGGTCGGCCCGCTTGAAGTTGAAGAAGCGGACCATCGTGTACATGGGTCCATGCAACGGCTGCTTCCGCGTGGCCCTGGTGCTTGGTGATCGCGCGGTCGCCGCAGCGAAGGGCGCAAAATTGCCCAAATCGTTACTGAAGTCGCTTGAAGAAGCCAAACGCTACGCGGAAGGAACCGGCATCTCGCTCATTGTGCGACGGACAAGCCAACTCTCGGCAATCCACAAGCTGGTGGAGATCAAGCTGGCAAACTAAACGCGAGTGGCAATGGCCAGGATCCGCCCGTCCGGGACCTGGACCTCGCTGCCAGGCAGCGGGTGCTGGCTGTCCCAGCGGAATCCAGGCCCCGCGGCGGACTGCACGGCTCGGAGCTCGCCCTGGGTCGTCATCACCGCCAGATACCCTCCGGGTGAAACCAGCTCACCGGCTGCCGTGACGGCCTCAGACATGCGGTCCACCGCGCGCAGGGTCACACAATCGAACTGCACCGCCAGGCCATCGGCCCGGGCGCCGTGCACCTTGGTGGAAAGTCCCAGTACGCGGACGGCTTCCTGCAGGAAGGCGGCCTTCTTGCTCTGCGACTCAGCCAGTGTGACGAGGATGGACGGACGGCACAGCGCGATCGGAATTCCGGGAAAACCCGCGCCTGATCCAAAGTCGAGCAGTGTGGCAATGTTCTCGGGAAGGGCACAGGCGCAGGCGATTGACTCGACGAAGTGACGCTTGAGAATTCCGTCCTCGTCGCGGATCGCGGTCAGATTGATCCGGCTGTTCCAACGAAGAAGAAGCGCCAGATACGACTCGAATGCCCGCAGAACAACGGGATCCAAGGCGGGAAGAGCGGCTTCTGCCAGCAGCGCCGCCAATCTCTCACCAGCAGCAGTTCCTTGCGCGGAGTCCGGCGGTGTCCCCGTGTTCATGCGGGCGTGACCGACTCTTCCACCCTGCGCGGACGCCAGGCTGCCGCAGCCGCAACGAACCCCCCGAAGATCGCACGGGAAAACGGGCTCGTCGTGTAGGTGCGTTCCGGGTGCCATTGGATGCCGATGACGAAATGATCCTCGGAATCCAGTTCGATGCCTTCGATCACTCCGTCGGCGGGCGAGACCGCGCTGACCAGGAGGTTGTCCCCAGGTACGCGCAGTGCCTGATGGTGGCTTGAGTTGACCAGAGCGGTCTCCGCTCCTGCCGGCGCGAGTTTCGCCAGCTTCGACCCACTCGCGATTCGTACCGGGTGGGCCTCTTTGACTTCTCGACCGGGAGCATGGTTCACCGCGGTCTTTCCACCCTGCACCAGGTCCTGAATCAGCTTGCCGTTCCGCCACACGTTCAATGCCTGGGTTCCGTAGCAAATAGCGAGGATCGGCTTGTACAGGCTGAAGGCATCCTGCAGGAGCAACTCATCCACCGCTGTGCGAGCCGGGTCTGCCGCGCCACAAGCAGCGATGCGATCTTCGCCATACGTTTGCGGGTCCACATCGAAGCCGCTGCCTGGAAGCAGAATCCCCTGAACCCCGGCGAGAAGCCGCGCCACACGATCCTGGCGCTCATGCAGAGGAACGACGACGGGCGTAGCTCCTGCGGACTGCA
>PLXP01000278.1 GCA_003151435.1 Acidobacteriaceae bacterium | reverse complement strand
GAGATCGGCCTGCGCAAGGCGCTCGGAGCCACGCGCGGCAGCATCCTGGCGCAGTTCTTCTGGGAGGGGCTGCTGCTGACCGGCGTGAGCGGTCTCATCGGGATTGCCGGCTCGGCGGCGCTCATGGCAGTGCTGCAGTCGCTGCTGACGGGTAAGATGCCGGGGTGGGATCCGCCGCGCCTGGTCCCGTGGTCTGCCGCGCTGGCCCTGGGCTCGCTGGTGCTCAGCGGAGTTGCCGCGGGCCTTTACCCGGCCAGCAAGGCCGCCAAGATGGATCCCGTCGAGGCGCTGCGGAGGGAGTAGAAAGGCAGCCATCAGCCCTTAGCTGAAGGCTGATGGCTGAAGGCTAAAGGCTAAATGAAAGGAAACCACCATGCTGAAAGACATTCTCGGTCAGGCCTGGGAAGCAATGAGATATAACCGGCGCCGCACCGCGATCACCATGATCGGCATGGCATGGGGCATTGCCACCGTGGTGCTGCTGCTGGCCTACGGGGCCGGGTTCAGCCGCGCCATCCAGGCCATCTTTGCGGAGTGGGGCACCAACATCATCGGCACCTTCCCCGGCCGTACCAGCGAACAGGCCGGCGGCGAAAAATCCGGCGTCTGGGTGCGCTTTACGCAGGATGACGTCGACCGCCTCGCGAACAGCGTTCCCGGCATTCAGCACATTTCTCCGCAGGTGCAAAAAGACGTTCCCGTGCAGAACGATCTCCATACCTATACCTGGACCGTCAACGGCGTACTCCCCGTTTTTCAGGACATCTGGAAGCTGGACACGGACGAAGGCCGCTTCTTCAACGGGGCCGAGCAGCAGCAGCGCGCCCACGTATGCGTCATCGGGTCTGAAGCCAAAACCAAGCTCTTCTCCGGCGGCTGGGCACTGGGTGAAAGCATCCGGCTGAACGGTGTGCTGTTCACCATCGTGGGCGTACTCCACCCCAAGATGCAGGAAGGCGAGAACAACGACCGCAATCGCCAAATCTACATCCCTTTCAGCACCATGAGCGACATCAAAGACACCAAGTACCTTGACGGCATCTGGTTCAACTACAACGCCGATTCAGAGGTCGCCGAAAAGAGCCTGCGCAACACCCTTGGCGCCGCCCACCACTTCCGCCCCACTGACCGCAACGCCATCTACGTTGCCAACCTTATGACCGAGCTGCACCAGTTCAGCATGCTGACTCTCGCGCTGCAGGTGCTGCTCTCGCTCGTCGGCGCACTCACTCTGGGCATCGCGGGCATCGGGCTCATGAACATCATGCTGGTGGCGGTGCAGCAGCGCACGCGCGAAATCGGCGTGGAGAAGGCGCTGGGTGCGCAGAAGCGGCACATCCTTCTCCAGTTCCTGGCCGAGGCCATGGCGATTACCGGAGTTGGGGGCGTGGGAGGCATCGTATTGGCCTATTTGGTCTCGATTCTGGCCGGCCGCATCACCTTCTACAGCGCCCTGGCTCAACACGCCGAGGCTGCGGACATTCGCCTCCTCATTTCGCCCTCTTCGGTGATTGTTGCTACGTCGATTCTGATCGTTACCGGTCTGGTAAGCGGAATGATCCCCGCTATCCGCGCAGCCAACCTGGATCCGATCGAGGCGCTGAGATACGAATAAGCGGAGTAAGCGGGACTAGCGCACTTAACGATGTTCAGCCAAGAGATCGAAGAGATGTTCTACAGATCTGAAATTGAGCCGTAGCCGGACAACGCAAAAGGCACTCCGCCTAAGGCGGGTCCGGCTCGAAGCTAAAGGCTAGAAGCTGGTTTACGCATTCGCCTTGGCGCAGAACTCGTCGAAGGCGCGGACCAGTTCGCCCGCGATCTGCGGTGCGGTGGCTTGTTCGATGACGAAGCGCTGCATGAGGTAAACCAGCTTGCCGTCGCGCAGGATGGCGATGGCCGGGGATGTGGGCGGATTGCCCTCGAAGTAGCTGCGGGCGCGCTCGGTGGCTTCGCGATCCTGGCCGGCGAACACCGTGATCTTGTGGTCGGGCTGGTTGGGCGTGTTGGTCAGCGCCAGCCGCACGCCGGGACGCATCTTGCCGGCCGCACAGCCGCAAATGGAGTTCACCACCAACAGGGTTGTGCCGGGCTGAGCCAGCGCTGCGTCCACATCTTCGGCGGTACGGGATTCCTGGATTCCGGCGCGGACAAGTTCTTCGCGCATCGGGATCACCATCAATTCTGGGTACATTGTCGCCTCCGGCAAGGGAAGTTGCCTGTTTCCATTCTATGGCAAAACCGGTGATGTAGCCTTTAATTGATGCTCTTGGAAGAAAACAAACCGCTTGGGCCGTTCACTACGTTTGGCATCGGGGGACCGGCGCGCTGGTTCGTCGATGCGGAAACGGAAGACGACATCGTGCAAGCGGCGGATTGGGCGCGCCAGCGCGAGGTCCGGCTCTTTGTCCTTGGAGGGGGCAGCAATCTGCTGGTCTCCGACGGCGGCTTCGATGGCTTGGTGTTGCATATTGGGCTGCGCGGGGTCGCTGTCTGTGCCTCCCTCGATGGCTCGGACCATAGGATTTATCAAACCGCAGCCGGCGAGGATTGGGATAGCTTTGTGGAGCGGACTGTCGGCGATAAATGCGCCGGGCTCGAATGCCTCGCCGGGATTCCCGGCACGGTCGGCGGAACGCCCGTCCAGAACGTCGGCGCTTACGGACAGGAGGTCGCGTCCGCCATTGAACGGGTGCGGGCCTTCGACCTTCACGAGCGCACGTTCGTTGAGTTCTCGCCCGCGGAGTGCGGCTTTGCCTACCGCCGCAGCCGATTCAATTCCACCGACCGCGGCCGCAACATCGTCACGCGCGTTGACTTCCGGCTCACGCCCGGCGGTGCGCCCACGCTGCGCTACGCCGACTTGCAAAGGGCATTCGCGGCAGACGCGCAGCCCAATCTGACCGAGGTTGCCGCGGTGGTGCGCCGCGTGCGGCAATCGAAGGGAATGTTGCTGGTCGACGGCGACCCCGACTGCCGCAGTGCGGGCAGCTTCTTCAAGAATCCCGTGGTGACAGAGCAGCAGGTGCGGCGCATTGCACAGGGCAGCGCGAAGGTGCCGCCGCGTTTCCCCGCAGGTCCCGGGGCCGAGAACCAGGGCCGCGTCAAGGTGCCCGCGGCGTGGCTCATCGAGCAGTCGGGCTTCGCGAAAGGTTATGCGCTGGGAGCTGCCGGCGTCTCATCGCGCCACACCCTGGCGCTGATCAACCGCGGCGGCGCGACGGCCGACGAGATACTCGCCCTCGCCACCCGGATCACCGAAGCCGTGGAAGCGCGCTTCAGCATTCGGCTGGAGATGGAGCCGGTGCTGGTTGGATTCTGATGCACTGATTGATCGCGAGTACTGTTCGCTTGAAATGGCGCCCACTCTTACGCTGGCTGGGCGCACTCCACGCGTTACCGACATTCCCTCGTGGCCAAAAGCGCGACGCCGTTTTGGGCATCGATGGCGCAGCTAAACATGCTGCCGAAAAACGCGTTAAAGGCCATTGCAGAAAATACCCCTCCGCGGGAGCACAATCGTAAAAGTAGAGGGACCGCCAAGTTCCCAGCCTGATCGGGCACAAATCGGGTACCCCCCTCCCCCCCTCCCCCCCCTCCTCCCAAAATGCGGTTAAATCTGCACTAACCTAAGCATAATCAATAAGTTACAGCAATACTCCCCGCCGAAGGTCGAAAGCTCAAGTTATTTATAATCAACAACATACAGGAATGGAAATGCACCATAATCGGTGCAAAACCACTCAACTGGTCGCGCCCTTCCAAAACTGTTTGAAGATCGTCCGTGCGGCGGCCGCAACTAGACTGGTTTGAGCCGTCGCTGGAGGCGGTCGCGCTCTGCTGCCAGAACCTCCGCGGCCGGTCCTTGCGCCACCACGCGGCCCTCGCGCAGCAAGGCCACCTCCGCGCCCGTTGAGAAGGCGTCAGTGGCGTCGTGCGTGGCCAAAACCGCCTGCACGTTGTGTTCGCGGAGCCAATGCTGAAGGCGGTCGAGCAGTGCGTCACTCGCGGCGCCGTCCAGGGCGGAAAACGGCTCGTCGAGTAGCAGCAGGCGAGCCCCCGGCGCCAGGGCGCGCGCCAGCGCCACACGCTGCGCCTCGCCGCCAGAGAGGTCGCGCGGACGGCGGTTCACCAGGTGCGCCGCGCCCGCCAGGTCGAGCATTTCTTCCACCCGGGCGGCGCGGCTGCCGCGGTCGAGGCCGTTGAGCCCGTAGGCCACGTTGGATGTGACGCTGAGGTGTGGGAAGAGCGCGGGCTGTTGGGCCACGAGCGCGGTTTGACGATTGCCCGGCTTGAGACCCAGGCCTGTCGCGGAATCGGATAGCAGGCGCGCATCGAGGGCGATACGGCTGCGGTCGATGTTGCCGCGATCCAAGCCCGCAAGCAGACGCAGCAGCGTGCTCTTGCCCGCGCCCGACGGCCCAAAGATCACGGTCCATTCCGACGCGAAGCAGCACTCCACTTGCAGGCGGAAGCTGCCCCGGCGCGCGTCCAGCATCAGGTCAAGCACGGCGGCCTCCACGGGGCCGGCCACCGGCGTAGATGCCAGCCAGCGCCAGTACGCTCAATCCCAGAAGAATGGCTGCGGTGCGATTGGCGGCGGCGTAGTCGAAGTTCTCCACCTGGTTGTAGAGCACGATTGACAGTGTGCGCGTAGCGCCGGGAATGTCTCCGCCCAGCATCAGCACCACGCCGAATTCACCCACCGTGTGCAGAAAGCTCAGCACCATCGCGGCCATCAACGACCGGCGCGTGAGAGGGACCAGCAGGCTGAAGACCAGCCGCACCGGACCGGCGCCCAGCAGGCGGGCTGCATCCACCAGTGCGGGCTCGACGGCGGCGAATCCGGCCACGAGAGGCTGCACGGCAAAAGGAAGGCTGTAGATGACGGACCCAACCACCAGACCTGAAAACGAGAAGGCCAATGGGTGGCCAAGGAGGGTGGTGATTCCGCGGCCAACAGCGGTGTGCGGTCCCAGCAGAACCAGCAGAAAGAATCCGAGAACCGTGGGCGGCAACACCAGCGGCAGAGCGGCAAACGCCTCAAGGGCCGCGAGCCAGCGTCCGCGGCCCAGCACCAGCAGCGCCGCCAGCGGCACTGCGATGGCCAGCAGAATGGCCGTTGTGACGGTTGCGAGTCTGAGCGTGAGGGCTAGGGCTTGCCAGTCCATGAAGGTCCGGAGATCAGAATACCGTTGAGGGGCGTGTTCTCCTACGGGGCGTTGATGTGGATCGCGCTAACTGCGGGTTGAGGTTTGCGGTTTCCCACCCAGCTCTGATGGGTTACCTGCATGTTAGCGGGCGGGAGTAAGGCCGGCTTTGGCTAGCTGGGCTTGCATGGGCGGCGACAGCAGGTAATCGAGCAGTTTGTGCGCGGCGACTCGCTCGGTTGTCCTGCTGATGATGACCGCGCCTTGTTCGATGGGCGGGTAAAGGTCGCGCGGAATGACGAAGTAGGCTCCGTCGGCTGCGAGTCGAGGCGTGCGTGCGGAGGTCAGCGAGATGAGTCCAGCATCGGCGTTGCCTGAGTCGACAAACTGCGCGGCCTGGGAGATGTTTTCCGCGGTCGCGAAGCGCGGCTTGAGCGCGTCGTAGAGCTTGAGGTTGTTGAGTACGGCCACCGCTGCGCGGCCGTAGGGAGCGCGATCGGGATTGGCGATGGCGAGCCGCTTGAGATTTGGATTGCGCAACAGGTCGAGCGAAGGAGGCGGCAGATGCGAATCCTTGCGCGCCCACAGCACCAGCGTCCCTTTCGCATAGGTGATCGGCGTGGAGGAATCCGCGCTGCCTGCCGCATCCGCCAGACCGGCGTCGATCAGGCGCTTGGGATAGCCCAGGTCCGCCGACAGGAACACATCGAACGGAGCACCGTTCTGAATCTGCGCGGTCAGGGCAGCGGAGGCCTGATACGTGGCTTCCGCGTGAATGCCCGTGGATTTTTGAAACTGTTCGAGAATCGGCGGCAGCACGGGCTCCAGGTCGGCGGCAGCAGCAATACGCAACGGCGTCTGCGCGGCCGCGGGAGCAAGGCACAGCAGGGCAAGCAGGGCGATTCGTAATCTGAATAACATGATCAAGACGCAGATTCCAAATGGGAAGGCAAAAACCGACCTCACGCTGGTAGGCTAACACCAGGTATGAACGACAATCTGCACCAGTTACGTTGTTTCGGCTGCGGAGCACGCATCTCCGGCAGCGAAGCGCAGCCGGATTTCCGGTGCGCGCAGTGTGGCGACCTGTTCGAAGTGGATTATCCGGGCTGGAGCCAGCGGCAGAGCCACGACCGGCCCAATCCCGGCGCGCTGAAATGGCTGTGGCGCGAACGGCGCTGCTCGTCTGAGGCGCTCGACCACTCCGGCGTCTGGCGCTTCCGCGAACTGCTGCCCATTCTCGACAACTTTGGCAACGCGGTCACGCTGCGCGAAGGCAATACGCCGCTCTACTCCCTGCCACGTGCCGCAAAGGCTTTGGGCATCGATCAGCTTTTCGCCAAGCACCAGGGGATGAACCCCACCGGATCCTTCAAAGATACGGGAATGACCGCGGCTCTGAGCGTGGCCAAAGAGCGCGGGTTTGAATGGGTGGCCTGCGCCTCCACGGGCAACACCTCAGCCGCCATGGCGGCCTATGCGGCTCGGGCCGGACTGCGCAGCCTGGTACTGATTCCCGAGGGCAAGATCGCCTGGGGCAAGCTGTCGCAGGCCATGGATTATGGCGCTGTGACCTGCCAATTGAAGACGGACTTCGATGGCTGCCTGCGCCTGCTGACCCAGATTGTGCGTGAGGCGCCCATCTGCCTGCTCAACTCCGTCAACCCCTATCGGCTGGAGGGGCAAAAGACACCGGCTTTTGAGATCGCCGAGGCTTTCGATTGGACTGTGCCCGACCACCTGATTGTGCCGGGCGGCAACCTGGGCAACAGTTCGGCGCTGGGCAAGGGGTTTCGCGAGTTGCGCGAACTGGGGCTTGTGGCGCGGATGCCGCGCATCTCCGTGATTCAGGCCGAGGGGGCCAACCCGCTGGTGCGCAGCTTTGCGGCTAACCACGGCGCGTCCATGGAGCCCATGGAGGCTCACACGCGCGCTACCGCCATTCGCATCGGCAACCCAGCCTCGTGGCGCAAGGCAGCGCGCGTGGTGCAGGATACGGGCGGCTGGTGCCTCGATGTAAGCGAGGCGGAGATCGCCATTGCCAAGGCCGAGCTGGGCACGGAGGGGCTGGGTTGCGAACCGGCGTCTGCCGTCACGCTCGCAGGGCTTAAAAAACTGCGCGCCCAGGGCCATGTCGCGACGGGGGAGACGGTGGTGCTGGTGTTGACCGGCCACACGCTCAAGGATGCCGACTACACCATCGACTTCCATCGCGGAACGCTCTTGCGGGATGAAGAGGCTGCGGGTTTCGAACCGCAGATCGACCGGCTGCGACGCAATGCCATCACTGTGGAGGCGACGCCCGCGGCGGTGTTGGCTGCCGTGAAAGGCTCGGCGGGATGAGCATCGTCTCCGAGTCGAACGATGGATGTGTACGGCTGCGCCTGCCTGCGACCTCTGCCAACCTGGGGCCGGGATTCGATACCGCGGCCATCGCGCTCGATTTCTATCTCGATGTGCAAGCCGAGGCGGCGGCCGAGTTCTCCATCACGGCGACCGGGCGCGATGCTGAGCGGTGTTCGCGGCTCGAAGACAACCTGGTGCTGGACATCTATCGAAGGCTGCTGACAGAGCAAGGCCGCCCCATCGTGCCATTGGCGATTCGCATGGACAACCAGATCCCGCTGGGAATGGGCTGCGGCTCATCAGCCGCGGGACGCCTGGCGGCCATCGCGCTTGCGGTTCACTTCGGCGATCTCCACTGGACCAGTGATCGCATCCTCCGAGAAGCCTCCGTGCTGGAGGGCCACCCCGACAACGCCGCAGCCTGCTGGCTGGGAGGATTTGTTGCCGCCGCGTGCGAGGGGACCGCAGTGTACGTAGCGCGCGTGGTTCCGCCGGCTGAATGGCGGGCCATCGTAGTGCTGCCCACCGAGCCGCTGGCAACCAGCAAAGCCCGGGCTGTGCTTCCGGCCAGCTACACGCGCGCCGATGTGGTGATCAACCTGCAATCCGCCGCCATTCTCGGACTGGCATTTGCCCAGGGCCGCGGCGATCTGCTGCAGGTGGCGATGCGCGATCGTATCCACCAGCCCTATCGCGCACCCATTTGTCCACTTCTGCCGCGATTGCTGCCGCTGGCTGGGAGCAACGGCATTCTGGGAGCGGCCCTGAGCGGCGCCGGCCCTGCGATGCTGGTTATCGTTACCGGGGACGAGAGCCTGGAGACAGCGTCGGCTGCCATTCGGTCCGCGCTCAACAAAATGCCGGAGCCGGAGCTGATTGTCTGCCGTTTCGAGTCGCAGGGCGCCCTTCGGACTCGATCGTGATCGGGCCCAGTGTTCTTGAAGGTGAATCGGCAGCGCCGCGCAATATACCACGAGACGGCAGCCGAGGTAAATCGTACGTACGACATTGCTACACATCGCTTTAGTGACCATAGTCCGCATTACTTAAGATTGCTTGCTTAAAACTTCTAAAATCCCTACATTCGCTCCGTGGGCAGTTCTGGGGGAGGGCTGCTCTAGCGCCCGTGATTCCTTTAAGGGATCCGGGCGCTTTGCTTTTCCGGGCGAATTCAGGGTAAATCCACGGCCAGGTTCATGTCGTTTACTTCGTTTTCGGGAGCCTTTTGCTTCCTGGCTCCTCGCCTTCGCCCTTTGAACCCATGGTTGACCGATGAGTGGCCGATGCGACTTTCCGGCACCCTGTCGCATCCCATGAGAGAACGGTTGCAGGTACACTGAGAAAGCGTACTTTAGGCAAGGAGGAACATGGCTGGAGTAGGAATTATGGAAGTAACCGATGCGAATTTCGACCAGGAGGTGCTCAAGAGCGAGCAGCCCGTTCTGGTTGATTTCTGGGCAGGCTGGTGCGGGCCTTGCAAGATGATTGCGCCCTTCGTCGACGGCGTTGCCGCCACCTATGCAGGCAGGCTCAAGGTCGCCAAGGTCAATGTGGACCAGAACGGCGCCACGCCATCGCGCTACGGCATTCGCGGCATCCCGGCACTGCTGTTCTTCAAGGGCGGCAAAGTGGCTGACCAGATCGTGGGCTATGTGCAGCAGGACGTCATCGAAGAGAAAGTCCAGCGCCTCCTGTCTTAATTGAGAGATTCGGATAGACCACCAAAGCCCGGCTCAGCGCCGGGCTTTTTTGCGTCGTGCGCGACCAGTTTCAGTCGACATCTGCGAAGGTTGTCCCTCAGGGGCCAAAGCCCCCGTTGATTTTGCTGATCTTATGCACGGGCAGAAACCCGTACCCTTCACCCAACCAGATACAATTGCAGCCGCGAACGCACCCTCAACTGTGCGCTACACAGGCACCCTCCGCGGTCTATGCTATTCAGCAGATTCAAACAGGGTGAAGCCATGTACTTTCGGAAGCAACTCCTGAATGCGGCAACGGGGCTCGCCCTGTCGCTTGCCGTCTTTCCTGGTTCGATGATCCAAGCGGAGAGTGCTCCGCAGCGAAATGAAGCTAGCCCCGTTGTCGCGATGCAGGCTGGAGACAGCTTTCGTCTCCAGAATCATGCCATCGGCGCCTCGTGGTCTGTTGCAGGCGGCAAACTAAATAGCCTGGTCGTGCACGACCGCATGCATGGAGCCGAGCTTCGCATCGATGTGCCTTTCGGCCTCCTGCTGAGCGATGGAACAAAGTACAACGCCGGCAGCCTGGCGCTGACCGGCCCGCCCGTTCGGCACGAACTGAACCCGCGTCCCGATGCACCCCGCCTGGCCGACACACGGCGCGGCGTGCAGTTCGACGTTCCCCTGGAGAGCAGCGACTACTTGTTACGCGTGACCTGGTCGCTGGTTCTTCTCGAGAACTCATCCTACATCCGGCAGGTTCTCACCCTCACTGCGGGCCCCCGGGACGTGCCCCTCAGCAGGGTAGAACTGGTGGATATGCCTCTTGCCGGCGCGCATGTGACCGGATCGGTTCAGGGCTCGCCCATAGAGGCTGGAAACCTCTTTGTCGGCTTCGAGGATCCGTTGTCGCAAAGCAAGGTTACTGGCGATCGCGCGACGGCATGGATGAATCGCGATCTGCCGCTGCGCGCTGGGCAGTCGATCACTTACTCGTCCGTGATTGGAGTTGCGCGGGCCGGGCAGATGCGGCGCGACTTCCTCACCTACCTTGAACAGGAGCGTGCGCATCCCTACAGGACGTTTCTGCACTACAACTCCTGGTACGATCTCGGCTATTTCACGCCCTACGATCAGGCCGACGCACTCGATCGCGTGAATGCCTTCGGACGCGAGTTGAAGGAAAAGCGCGGCGTGAAGCTGGACTCATTCCTCTTCGACGATGGCTGGGACAACCACAAGTCGCTTTGGAAGTTCAACGATGGGTTTCCCAAGGGCTTCTCGCAGGTAAAGGAGGCTGCGGAGAAGTTGAGCGCTGACCCCGGCGTGTGGATGTCGCCATGGGGCGGCTACTCCAAGCCGAAGCAGGAACGCATCGAGTTTGGGAAGGCCGCGGGGTACGAGATTGTTCAGAACGGATACGCGCTCTCCGGGCCAAAGTATTACGCGGCTTTCCGCGACGTCTGTATGGACATGATTCGCAAGTACGGCGTGAACCAATTCAAGTTCGACGGCACCGGCAACGTGGACTCCGTGTTTCCCGGCAGCCGCTTCGACAGCGATTTTGCGGCCGCCATCCACCTGATCGGCGAGCTTCGCGATACCAAGCCGGACATCTTCATCAACCTGACCACCGGTACGTGGCCGTCACCCTTCTGGCTGCGGTACGCGGACTCCATCTGGCGCGGCGGCGAGGATGACTCCACGGCCGGCGTCGGACCGTACCGCGAGCGCTGGATCACCTATCGCGATGCGGAGACGTACCAGCGCATTGTGCAGAGCGGCCCGCTTTACCCGCTCAATTCGCTCATGCTCCACGGCCTGATTTACGCGAAGAGTCACAAGGATCTCAGCAAGGACCCCGAGAATGATTTTCGCAATGAGATCCGCTCGTACTTCGGCACAGGCACGCAATTGCAAGAAATGTACATCACGCCGTCGCTGCTGACGCAAGCCAACTGGGACGACCTGGCCGAGGCGGCAAAGTGGTCGCGCGCCAACGTCGATGTGTTGAAGGACACCCACTGGATCGGCGGCGATCCCGCGTGGCTCGAGGTGTACGGCTGGGCCTCGTGGACGCCGCGCAAGGGCATTCTCGTGCTGCGTAATCCCAGCGGTCAACCGCAGTCGATTCGCATCCGGCTGCGGGGTGTGTTCGAACTGCCGCCCTCGGCCGCACAGGCGTACGCCGCCCGCAGCCCGTGGAAGGACGATGCAAGACGCCCTGCGATTGCGCTTGAGGCGCAACAGCCGCATGAGTTCCATCTTGCTCCGTTTGAAGTGCTCACGCTCGACGTGATGCCGCAACCAACCCCGCATGACTGAAATCCAGGGAAGGAGAATGCAATGGTAAGTCCGACTCTTCTCGTCATGGCTGCCGGCATGGGCAGCCGCTATGGAGGTCTGAAACAGATCGATCCGGTGGGACCCGATGGCGAAACCATCATGGACTATTCGATCTTTGACGCCCTGCGTGCCGGATTCGGCAAGGTCGTGTTCGTGATCCGCAAGGACATTGAGCAGCAGTTCAAGCAGATGGTCGGCGCGCGGTTTGAAAAGCGCGTTGCGGTGGATTACGTCTTTCAGGAACTTGGGAAGCTCACGCTGGGATTTACGGTGCCGGCGGGCCGCACCAAGCCGTGGGGCACAACGCACGCCATCCTGATGGCGGCGAACGCCATTCGTGAGCCGTTTGCGGTCATCAATTCCGATGATTTTTATGGAGCGGAAACCTATCGCGCACTGGCGCACCACCTGCAGTCCGGCGCAACGGACTACGCGATGGCCGGATTCACTCTGCGGCACACGCTTTCCGAATTCGGCACGGTTTCACGCGGAGTATGCCGTGTGAGCAGCGACCACTACCTTGAAGAGATTGTTGAACTGAAGGCCATCGAACGCGACGGTGGGCATGCACGGAACACCGATGCCGCCGGAGAGGTGACGAAGCTGACAGGCAACGAAATTGTGTCGATGAACATGTGGGGATTCACTCCGCAGGTGTTCCCGCAACTGCGCGAGCACTTTCTCAAGTTTCTTCAAGTGCATGGTGCGGACGTGAAAGCGGAAAGCTACATCCCGAACGTAGTGAACGAACTGATTGCCTCGAGCGAGGCGCGGGTCAAAGTGCTGCTCGGCGGCGGGACGTGGTTTGGCGTCACGTACCGTGAAGACCGCACGCAAGCCATCGAAAGCATACGCCGCATGATCCAGGAGGGCCACTATCCCAGAAGAGTCTTACGATGAGACTTGACGATCTCCTCGGCGAAGTTGCACGCCAGTTCGAAATCGATGGGGAATTCGCGGGTGCGGCTCCGTACGGCGCTGGGCACATCAATGACTCGTACTGCGTTGTCTTTCGGCAGGCTGGCGTGCCGGTGCGCTTTCTGTTGCAGCGCATCAATACCAGGATTTTCACTAATCCTGTCGCGCTGATGCAGAACATTCAGCGCGTGACGTCGCACCTGGCGGCGCAGGCCAAGGGCGAACCGGACTGCGACCGTCGCGTGCTCACGCTCATCCCGGCGCGCGACGGGCGCGTGTGGCATGTCGACGCGGATGGCGGCTATTGGCGCGTGTATCGCTTTATTGAGAACGCGCGCTCCTACGATGCCGTGGAGTCGACCGAGCAGGCGTTTCAGTCGGCCAGGGCGTTTGGGCGGTTCCAGCAACGGCTCGTCGGTCTTGCGCTGCCGCGATTGAACGATACGATTCCCGACTTCCACAACACTCCGAAGCGATTTGCCGCGCTGGAACAGGCGATTGCTTCGGACGTGGCCGGCAGGGCGTTGCTCGCCAAGCCGGAGATTGAGTTCGTCTTGGCGCATCGATCCATCGCCGGCGTGCTGCTGAACGCGAACCTGCCCGAGCGCGTCACCCACAACGACACCAAGTTCAACAACGCGCTGCTCGATGACGCAACGGGTGAGGGCATCTGCGTCATCGATCTCGACACCGTCATGCCTGGATTGGCGCTCTACGACTTTGGCGACATGGTGCGCACCGCGACCAGTCCCGCAGAGGAAGATGAGCGGACCCTTTCACGAGTGACGTTGCAGTTCCCCATGTTCGAGGCACTGGTACGCGGTTATCTCAGCTCGGCGGGTGGGTTTCTGACAAAGCAGGAAAAGGAACACCTTGTTTCTGCCGGCAAGGTGATTGCATTCGAGCAGGGGATCCGGTTTTTGACCGACTACCTGGCGGGCGACGTGTATTACAAGGTGCATCGCGAAGGACACAACCTTGACCGATGCCGCACGCAGTTCAAACTGATCGAGTCTATCGAACAGCAGGAAGACCGGATGAATCGCCTGGTGCGGGACATCGAGGCATGATCCGCTGAATACATCGTTGGTAATCCGCAGTCACTTCTTCCTCCACACGCCCCAACCGATCTTCCAAAGGATGCGGCACGACTCTGAGCGTGGGGATAAGAGCCGTGCGGTTACAGAACATCTCCTTGCGCTCCTCTGGCGTCTCATCGAGGCAGACGGCGGCGAATGCCGGCAGTGAGCCGTATAGAGCAGACATGGGGAATGGGTTACTGTACGGTGAGCCTGATTGAAGAAAGGCAACGTATGACAGATGAAGTGGTTCAAGAAACTCCCAGAACGTATTCCGGCGCACTGTTGGCGGCGATTGCCGTAGCGATACTGTTGGGGCTGGGCGGGATTCTCTGGAGCTACACACTGAGCAGCAAACTGGCTACTCAGCAGCAGGCTCTGGCAGATGTCTCGGCGCAGAACACCAAGCTGGTTGCAGCACAGCGGGAGACCGATGCGCGGCTGAATGCGGCCACGGACGAGTTGAAGACCTCGCTCGGCCTGACGCAGAAGCAACTGGATACACGGGCGGCGGCGATACAGGTCCGCGAAGGCCGCGGGGAGCGGACGACAGCACGGCTGGCAACCGAGCAGCAGCAGACGGCGGGGCAGGTGGCCGCAGTGCAGACGGATGTCGGCGGCGTCAAAACCGATGTGGCCAAGACGCAGAGCGACCTGGCCGACACCAACAACCAGTTGACATCGATGAAGGGTGATCTAAACGGCCACAGCACCCTCATTGCGCGTAATGGCGAAGAGTTGGAGATTCTGAAGCACAAGGGCGACCGGAACTACTACCAGTTCACGCTGGTAAAGGGTGTGAAAAAACAGGTGGGAACCGTGAGTCTGGAGTTAAAGAAGGCCGACTCGAAGAGGAGCAAGTACACCCTCGCCGTCTTTTCCGACGACAAGCAGTATGAGAAGAAGGACAAGAGCCTGAACGAGCCGCTTCAGTTCTTCAGCGGCAAGGATCCCATGTTGTTTGAGATCGTGGTCAACAACGTGAGCGCCAAGAACACGGTGACAGGATATCTGTCTTCTCCGAAGGGTGCGCCGGAGCCAGCGGGGGTTGCCGAGCGGTAGGGCTCGAAATACAGACACTTCCGTGATTTCAGATTGAGAATAAGTGGGATAGAACTTCTCAACGCCTACCCGAAAACGTGTCACGTTTTCGGGTGGGACAAAGAAGGAAGAACAAAATGGGGTTGCACCTTGCTGTGGGGATTAAGCGCAGTAACCTAAGGAGATTCCCTCAGAATTCGGACAATTAAGCACGTTAGTGGGACGGCGTGTGAATGGAATAAGCAACTTGGAAGATGAGGCTTTCAGTCGAAGGGATGGAAGTGGAGCATCGCAGAAAGTTGTTTTCTTTCATTGTTTTGACCCGCTTACTGTCCTCTATTGTCCGAAGTCTGACCCTACCTCGGAAAGGGCGACTGAACCCCGCTGAAGACCCAAATCGATCTTTCGTTTCCCTTTCCGATCAAGTGTAATCGGCCGGAAGAATTTCCAAATCTAGCACTCCTGGGCGAGTGCAGCTGAGGCCTATTCTGAGTTCCGGGCGTGTCGTGGCCAAAAAAGAAATTACTGTTTGGTAAACATCGCGAGGATGGCAGAATTCGATTGCATCCAGTGGCAGCTTAAGAGTGTGCCGAAGACGGCGCCCGTGGCAGCATTCCGTTGTATCCAGCAATGATCCACTGCCGGACGCGACTCCATGTCAGGTTTAAGGCCGGGGAGCGGCCCCCGCGATCAATGATATTTGCGCAGAACGCCCAGCACGCGGCCCTGGATGGCCACCTGCGCGGCGGGAACATAGATGGGTTCCATCTCGATGTTGGCGGGTTGCAGCCGCACCACGTTGCCCTCGGAGTAGAAACGCTTGAGGGTAGTCTCCGAGCCGTGCACCAGCGCGACGACGATCTCTCCCTGGCGGGCCGTGCGTGTGCGCTCCACCAGCACATAGTCGCCGCTGATGATGTGCTCGTCGCGCATGGAATCGCCCCGCACTTCGAGCGCGAAGACGTCGCGGTTTCCCACCACGTCGTGCAGCGAAATGCTCTCGTTGGTTTCCGACGCCTCCACCGGCTGACCGGCGGCGATGCGCCCGGCCAGCGGCAGCCTGTCGCTTGACCGCGAGCGCGCGCCCGGAGGCAACACGTCGATGGACCGGCTGCGGTTGTGTACGCGGTCCAGCAGTCCCTTCTTCTCGAGGTTGGTGATGTGCTTGTGAACGGTGGCCAGGCTCTTGAGGCCCATACCGCGCGCAATCTCCTCGAACGAGGGGGAATAGCCGTTGCGGGTCACAAACGATTCGAGGAAATCGAGGATTTCTTTTTGTCTCCGAGTGACAGCCATGGGCGCATTATAGCGAATACTGCTCGCTACCCCTTTCCAAGTTTTTGATTCTAAAGAAAAAGCAATCATAAGTCTTCAAATATGAGTAATTTGATGGAGTCTCACTTGTATGCGACCGTAAGCAATCGTGGCAATCATATGCAGCTAAATCCGCAAATTCTGGATACCAAAACTGGATACCATACGGAAGATTCTGTGCGTTTTGACGAGCCCCGCAACTAGAAAAAGCCGAGCGGATTTCGAGTCGGGACCGCCTTGAAACGTGGAAGCAATTGCTTCGCGTCTGCCCGGCGCCCGAGCGAAGAGAGGGCGATAGTTTGGCAAACATGGGCATCACGGAGACTATAGCATGTTGAGCGAAATAATGACGAAGGTTTTATGCGGCTGGTAGGCGCGGTCCAGGGATGCGCAGTCAGCGGTGAACTGTTCAATCAAGCCACGCATCTGGGGCACCGACGACGGAGGGCCCGCGGCAAGGGCTGAGCCGGCGCCCAAAAGAGTTCCGATTGAGATGATTCCTTCGCAGAGTGCGTATCCAATTCGCTTCGACATGCGCATCAATTTTCTCCCAGTGAACAATAAGGTGGGCCTGCAAGCGCCAGACCGCGGGTTCTGCGGCCTCCGAGCTATGCGTCAAAGGAAGGCAACAGAGTAAGACAATGATCAATGTATACTATGTTGAATTCTATGGTTCCGGATAGTTTTTCACGGCTAAATTCGCACAAGGGTTGACCAGGACAGAGTCTCTTTTACACACCGGCGGCGTAGACTTCGGGGAGCGGAGAGCAACGCGATTTCGGTTTGGCGGAGCGCGATCAGCAAAGGGGAACCTGCAGATGACGATATGCTCGGAACCGCAAAAAGCTGAAATGCCGCCGCCGCCGCCGACGTTCGATCGTGGGCTGGGGCTCTTCGATTCGATTATGATCGTGTCCGGCATCATGATCGGGTCGGGGATTTTTATCGTATCGGCCGGGATGTCGCGCCAGATTGGCAGTGCAGGCTGGCTGCTTGTTGCATGGGCGTTGACGGGCGTGCTCACGGTGAGCGGCGCTCTGACCTACGGCGAGCTGGCTGCGATGATGCCGCAGGCTGGCGGCATGTATATCTACCTGCGCGAAGCCTTCTCTCCGCTGTGGGGATTTCTGTACGGCTGGACATTATGGACCGTGATCCAGACCGGATCGATTGCTGCCGTGGCAATCGCATTTGCGCGATTTGCGGGTGTGCTGCTGCCTTCGATCTCCGAGTCGCACTACTTGATTGGTCCCATCCATCTCGCAAGCCGCTATGCGGTTTCTCTGTCGACGGCGCAGGCACTGGCGATCGGAGTCATCGTACTGTTGACTTTGACCAATAGCCGCGGCCTGGAATACGGCAAGATTATTCAGAACACTTTCACGGTGGCGAAGATCGGCGCTCTCGTGGCCCTGATCGTTCTGGGATTGACGGTGGGCGCGAACGCGGGAGCGATCCATGCGAATTTTGATCATGCGTGGATGGCTCAACCCTCGGTTTCGCTTGCGGCGGGCGTGGCGGCGACGACGGCTACCGGCTTATTCATCGCCATCTGCATCTCGCAGACAGGATCGTTATTTTCGGCCGATTCGTGGCACGACATTACGTTCGTTGCGGCGGAGGTCAAGAATCCCCGGCGCAACCTGCCGCTTGCTCTGGTCATAGGAACGTCGGCGGTCATTCTTCTTTACCTGCTTGCGAATGTCTCTTACCTGCTGACGCTGCCGTTGCCGGTAATGCAGAACGTCGCGGACGATCGGGTTGCGACGGCAGTATTGCGTGTGGTGTTCCCACGTTTTGGGGCCAGCATGATGGCGTCCGCGATCATGGTGTCTACGTTTGGAACGGTCAATGCGCTGACGCTGGCGGGTGCGAGGGCTTCGTATGCTATGGCGAAAGACGGGCTGTTTTTTCGCAGCGCAGAGCGGCTGAATGCCAAGCATGTACCCGGTTGGGCGCTGCTGCTGCAGGGGGGCTGGTCGGTGCTTCTGGTGTCTGCGCGCACCTACGACCCGGTCAGCGGACAATACGGGAATCTATACAACAATCTGCTGGACTATGTGATCTCGGCCGCGCTGATGTTTTACATACTGACTATCGTGGGCGTGTTTCGGTTGCGGAAGACGCGGCCCGATGCGAATAGGCCATACCGGACCTGGGGATATCCAGTGGTGCCCGCGCTCTATATTTTGGGAGCCTCAGCGATTCTGGTGGTTCTGTTCGTCTATCGTCCGACGACGACATGGCCAGGCTTGGGTATCGTGGTCTTGGGCGTGCCGGTGTATTTTCTGGTTGGCTTGCGGAAAAGCGCGCAAACGGATGGCGTCGAGCGGTAGACGCGCACAGTCAACATTCCGGCCATGGAACCAGATGCAATCGGACGTCGGCTTGGATTGACGGGTTGTATGATATACAAAATTGTATTCGGTGATTGGTTGCAACGGGGCATTCCTTCAGCAGGAGCGCCCGCTTGGCCGGGGAGCCGGCACAGATGAAAGACGAAGGTTTTTCCATCACGGTGAACGGGAAACCGGTGCGAGTGGCTGAGGGCACACACGTTGCCGCGGCGGTGATGATGGCCAACGAACCGAGCCGATACTCCGTGGGCGGGGAGGCGCGCGCTCCCTTTTGCGGCATGGGTATTTGCATGGAGTGCCGCGCGACTGTGGATGGCGTTCCCCAGATGCGGACCTGCCAATTGGTTTGCTCACCGGGCATGGAGGTGGTGGCCGGATGACCGCGAGCTTCGATGTAGTGGTGGTAGGAGCCGGTCCTGGAGGGATGGCCGCAGCAACGATTGCCGCGGAGACAGGCAAACGGGTTTGCTTGCTAGACGATAATGCGGGGCCGGGGGGGCAGGTCTGGAGAGGGTTTCGAACGGAAACCGCGGGGAAGAGTGCGCATGGAAGCGTGTTTCTTGACTGGACTGGAAGGCTGCAACGAACAGACTGCGAGGTGTGGACGGGCTGGCAGGCGATTGACCGACCCGCGGCTGGGGTTCTGCGTCTGGAGCGCAATGGCGAAGGCCGCGACATTGGATTCGGCAGACTGATTTTGGCGACGGGGGCGCGCGAGCGCTTTCTGCCATTCCCCGGTTGGACCCTGCCTGGGGTGATGGGCGCGGGCGGGCTGCAGGCCATGGTCAAGGCAGGTCTGGATCCCAGAGACAAGCGTGTGGTGGTGGCTGGCAGCGGCCCGTTGTTATTGGCGGTGGCGTCGAGCCTGACTGACGCAGGCACCAAGATAGTGGGCGTTTACGAGCAGGCACGATTTGCGCAACTGGCTTGTTTTGGCCTCACGCTGTTGGCGCAGCCCGGCAAACTGGCCGAGGGCGCGCGCTACCGGCTGAAGACTCTGCGCGCTGCCTATCGATTGAACTCATGGGTGGTGCGCGCCGAGGGGCAGGGCCGCGTTGAATGCGTTACGTTGACCGATGGCCGCAAGGAGTGGACGCATGCCTGCGATTGGCTGGCTTGCGGATTTCATCTTGTGCCCAATCTTGAATTGCCTCGTTTGCTTGGCTGTCGCGTGGCCGGGGGTTATGTTGCCGTGGATGGCTGTCAGCAGAGTTCCGCGCCGGGCGTGGCTTGTGTGGGCGAGTTGACAGGCATCGGCGGCCTGGACAAGGCGCTGGTGGAAGGGCAGATTGCAGGATGGGCGGCAGCCGGGCGCGAGTCTGAAGCACGCACTCTCGGGGCGCAACGGCAGAGGCTGCAACGCTTTGCACAGCGGATGGACCGCACCTTTGCTCCTCGCGAGGAGTTGCGCATGCTGGCCAGTGCGGAGACTCACATCTGCCGTTGCGAGGATGTAACGCATGCCGAGCTGAAAGGGCGCGGGTCGTGGCGTGAGGCCAAACTGCACACCCGCTGTGGCATGGGCGCCTGCCAGGGACGCGTGTGCGGCACCGCGGCAGAGTTTCTTTTCGGCTGGGAAATTTCGGGTAGCCGGCCGCCAGTTTTTGCTGCGAGGGTCTCGACGGTTGCTGCTTCGGCGGAGACCGCTGACCCAGTGCGCGGCTAGCCGCGAGAATTGGTTTATTGCCGACGACCCTGCCTTTGATCTTCTCTAGAAAGGAATGGATCCGATGTGCATGCACAAGGCTGAGCTGTACCTGCTCCTCTGGCTCCGACGGGCTCTGCGCTGCCGGCGGGCGGTCGCACTCGCGACCGTTTTGCTGCCGCTGGCAACGCTGCCGGCAGAGCTCCGTGCCGTTGTCGACCGCGCCGATTATGAGCGCGCGCTTAGCCTGCAGGAAAAGTACCGGGGGCTGGTTCTTCATCTGCCGGATGAAGTGGAGTGGATTGAGGGAACGGATCGCTTCGTCTATCGGAGAACGGTGCCCGGAGGGCACGAATTCATCGTGGTCGACGCGGAGAAGCAGACCCGGCAGCCGGCCTTCGACCATGCGCGACTGGCAGCGGCGTTGACGAAAGAGCTTGGCGAGCCGGTGAAAGCGGAGATTTTGCCTTTCAGTCGTCTTCATTTGGAAGAAAACGGGGCGGCCCTGGAGTTTGTGCGCGATGGGAGCAAGGAGCGCTGGCGTTGTGAGCTGACGGGCTACACATGCGGAAAACTCCCCGCGCCTCCGGGTTCGCCGACCGCGGACGACGATGGCGAATATGACTCGACTCCACCGGCCGTCAACGGTTCTGCCCATGCCCTCGCGTCTCCGGATAGTAACTGGGTGGCCTTTGTGGAGAACTACAACGTGGTTGTGCGTGCGGCTCACGCGAGCCCCGCGGAAGCGGAGCGCGAAACGGTCCGGTTGAGTTGGGATGGCTCGGAGAACAACTACTATTCACTGGCTACTCTGGCCTGGTCTCCGGACTCGAAGTATCTGGCGGCCTATCGCATCCGCCCCGGCTACCGCCGCGAGATTCATTACATTGAATCCTCGCCCGGCGACCAGCTTCAGCCTAAACACTCGACCATGGTCTATCCCAAGGCCGGCGATGTGCTGTCGCTCTTTCAGCCTGTGCTGTTCGATGTGGCGGCGCACCGCGAGCTGCCCATCGACAATGCGCTGTTTCCCAATCCGTATGAGATGACTTCTTTTGTCTGGTGGAAAGACTCGCGCGGCTTCACGTTTGAGTACAACCAGCGCGGTCACCAGATCTACCGCGTGATTGAAGTGGATGCGGCGACCGGCAGGGCGCGCACGCTGATTGAAGAAACGAGCGGGACATTCATCAACTACGAGCCGCTCACGCGCAACCAGTTTGACCACGGCAAGAACTATCGCATGGACCTGAACGATGGCAGAAAGATTCTGTGGGCGTCGGAGCGGGACGGCTGGGAGCACCTCTATGTTTTCGATGGGCGAACAGGTGCGCTCGAGCGGCAGATTACGCGCGGCGATTGGGTGGTGCGCGCGGTGGACCGCGTGGATGAGGCCAACCACGAGATCTACTTCGAGGCCAGTGGCATGGAGGCTGACGAAGATCCCTACTACGTACACGGCTACAAGATTCGCTTCGACGGCACCGCGTTGACGGCGTTGACTCCAGCCAAAGCGGATCACACGTTGAGCTATTCGCCAGACGGAAAGTACTTTGTGGACACCTATTCGCGGCTGGACTTGCCGCCGGTGATGGAACTGCACCGCGCTTCCGATGCTGGTTTGGAGATGGTCGTCGATACCGCGGATGAAGCGCCGCTGAAGGCCGCCGGATGGCATCCGGCGGAGCCTTTCCACACTGCGGGCCGCGATGGAAAGACACAGATATGGGGAGTGATCTATCGGCCACAGGACTTCGATCCCATGAAGAAGTATCCGGTGATTGAGGACATCTATGCCGGGCCCCAGGGCTCATTTGTGCCCAAGAGTTTTAGCACGCGCGTGGAACCGCTGACGGCGCTCGGGTTTGTGGTTGTACAGATCGATGGCATGGGCACCAACAACCGATCGCGCGCGTTTCACGATGTAGCCTGGCGGAATCTGAAGGATGCAGGCTTCGCCGACCGCATTCTGTGGCACAAAGCCGTGGCCGCGAAGTATCCCTGGTACGACATCTCGCGCGTGGGCATCTTCGGCACTTCCGCGGGAGGGCAAAACGCATTGGGGGCTTTGCTGTTTCATCCCGAGTTCTACCAGGCCGCGGTTGCCAACTCGGGCAGTCACGACAACCGCATGGACAAGATCTGGTGGAACGAGCAGTGGATGGGCTGGCCTGTGGGCCCGTGGTATGCCGAGTCGTCCAATGTGGGCAATGCGTGGCGTCTCCAGGGCAAGCTTCTGCTCGTGGTTGGCGAGATGGACAAGAATGTGGATCCGGCAACGACGTTACAGGTTGCGGACGGCCTGATGAAGGCCAACAAGGACTTCGATCTGCTGTTTGTTCCGGGGAGCGGGCACGGCGCCGGGGGCCGTTACGGACCGCGCAAGCTGATGGATTTCTTTGTGCGCAACCTTTTGGGCGTGCCCACTCCGGACTGGAATAAAGGGGCTGCATCCGGGCATCGCGATTCCGATATCTACTGAAATATCAGAAAGATACCGGAGTTTGACGGCTGCGGCTGGCGGGCGGGCGGACAATACCTGGGAGAGTTAGCGGAGGGAAAATGTAGAAAGCGAAAAATTTATCTTGCATGAAATACAAAATTGCATTCATAATTTCGCACTAGGTTAAATACGTGAATGCGTTTTCTGCGTAATAGGAATTGTTCGGAATGCGCAAGTCCGCCTGGGCGTAATAAAGACTGAGGGCGGCTGGCCAGTGATTTTCGGGAAAGGTTTTCCCGGGAGTCAATTCAACTCCAACGGAATGGGTTAATTGTGGAGGATATGAAATGGTGACGCAAAGATTCAATAGGATGCTGTGCCTGCTATCAGGGTTACTGCTGATTGCAATGTCAGGGGGTATGGGACGGGCGCAGTCGGGCTCGCAAGGAACGATTTCAGTCAGTGTGGTTGATGCCACGGGAGGGGTGGTTCCCGGAACGACCCTGAGTCTGGTCGATCTGTCTACCAACGATACGCGCACGGCGGCTACGCACGAGAATGGCACATACACGTTCGTCAATCTCAGTGTGGGCAGCTATAAACTCACGGCCGAGCACGGAGGCTACTCGAAGGCTGTGCTTGATCAGGTAGCCGTCCATGCCGCGCTAACCACGGATTTGACCGTGACACTGAAGGTGGGAGCACAGGCCGAAACAGTGACGGTGAACGCCAGTGCTACGACGTCTCTCGACGTGACGACCAACTCTATCGGAACTGTCGTAGACATGAAGCAGATTGAGGATTTGCCCATGACGGGGCGCAACCTGACCCAGTTTGCCACGAACACGCCGGGCTATGCCGGCGCGAACGGAACTGGAGAATGGAACGGCCAGCCTCTGTTCAGCCAGGGCACCAACATCGACGGGACGCTGGGCTCATCGAGCCGCATGAAGATTTTTGGCAACGCCGCACCCGCGGTCCAGCCACGCGTCGAAGACATCGAAGAGATGACAGTCCAGACCGACCAGTTGGATCTCGACCAGGGATTTGGCCAGGCGGTCACGCAGTCGAACTTCGTTACCCGGCGCGGCACGAATCAGTTTCACGGCCGTGCCTTCGAGAACTTTCACAACAGCGGTCTCAACGCGAATAGCTGGAGCAACAACGCAATGGGGCAGCGCAGGGCCAAGTCCATCTACAACGATTTTGGCGGCTCGGTAGGCGGGCCTGTCTGGAAGGATAAGCTGTTCTTCTACGGTACCTATTCCATGCTGAAGATTCCCGGCGGCTTCACGACGTCGAACAACTATTTGACGCCGGCCGCGCAGGCAGGCAATTTCACTTACACGGGCACGGACGGAAATTTGCACACAGCCAACGTGCTCAACATCGCGCACAGCTATTCGAGCATCCTGCCGGGAACGGTGAACTCAGTGGTTGCCACGCAATTGAAGGCGATCAATACATCGCTCACGTCAGGGACGACGTCCACGAAGTCCGACAAGAACATCAACTCGATCTCCTGGTACAACAGCAATTCGCAAACCACATACTTCCCATTTGTCCGCGTCGACTACAACGCGACTGAGAAATTGCGCATGAGCCTCTCCTGGGCCATGACCTACAACTTGCAGCCGGGCGCCAACGCCGCGCCGTTTCCGGGATCGGCCTTCAACGACATGATGGCTGGGTACAAGACCAAGAACTACACGTCATCCTACGCGGTGGACTGGAGCGCCTCGCCCCGGTTGATCAACCAGTTCAAATTCGGATTTCTCTATGACGTCCAAGCCTTTGCTTACAATGCCAAACCGCTCTACGCCACCGAGCCGAGCGTGAATTGGGCTTTAGGGGCGTCCGGGCAGTCTTTTCAGCTACCCACCACCTCCTACTATCCGGCCTTCAACCTCACGGACACGGTGACGTTCCAGAAGGGTAGCCACGCCCTGAAGGCGGGGATCACGGGCTATCACGAGCAGGACCACTACTGGAATCCTCCGTCGGGCTTTCCTACCTACAATCTCGGATTGGCTTCAGGCGATCCGGCTGTCAATGCTTTTACTGCCAGCGCCAGCGGCACATTGCCCTATGCAAGCAGCAGCGCGCTGACCGAGGCGCAGAATCTCTATGCGACCCTGGCTGGCCGCATCAGCGGTGTGAGCGGAACCAATGCATATAGCCATGCGACCAACAGCTACACAAAACCGGGAACGGTCAGCTCGTACGCCCTCGACGAGTCGACACTCGCATGGGGCCTGTTCGCGCAGGACTCTTATCGTCTATCCCCATCGTTGACGCTCAACTATGGCCTGCGTTGGGACTTCACGGGGCAGAGCACCGACAAGAGCGGCGCGTACCATAACTCTGACCCCAGTTCCATTTACGGACCCACAGCGGTCGGCGATCTCTTCAATCCAGGGTCGTTGAAGGGCAACTTGAATCCCACCATCGTGGCCCGGACACAGGCTTATGCTCCGTGGCATGTTACGCCTCAGCCTTCGGTGGGTTTTGCGTGGAATCCCAAGTTAACAGAGGGCGTTCTGAGCAAACTGACCGGCGGCGGCAACACAGTGATTCGCGGCGGATTCAGCCTGCGCCGCTTCACAGAGCCCTATCAGTACTACTGGAATAACGTGTCTTCCCAGGGGGCGTTCTTCTACCAGAATTTCGCGTTGAACCCAAATAACACCGGCACGACGGGCACTTTTGCGCCAGGCTCGCTGTCTTTGGGCGACACGATGCCGGGCTATCTTCTTAGTCCAACGGCATACGCGGCGTCGGTGCCACAAGCCGATTTCACGTTTCAAGGCAACTGTACCGGTTGCGGCACAGGCGTGGTAGGCATCGATCCGCACATCAAGCAGCCCTACACCGAGACCTGGAACTTTGGCATCCAGCGCCAGTTCGGCTCGCGGGTACTTGAGATCCGCTACGCCGGCAATCGCAGTCTTCATCAGTGGATCAACAACAACACAAACGAGGTGAATATCTTCGAGAACGGCTTCCTTGCGGAGTTCAAGCTGGCGCAGGCCAATCTGAATGCTTATATGGCGGCGAATCCCGGGTGTGCCAATAGCGGCACGTGCAGTTTCGCCGGCCCAACGCCACTGCCGATCATTGGCGCAGCATTCTCGGACGAAGCGTCCGGCGGCCCGGGCATCCCGAAGGTCGATTACGCAAACGGGACGTTCATCAACTACCTTCAAACCGGGCAGGCAGGCGCCTTTGCGAGCGCACTCTCGGGGCTCGGCACCACAACCTATCTCTGCAACCTGGTGGGCTCCAGCTTTACACCTTGTGGCGCGAATGCCGGTTACACTGGCGGCGCGGGCGCAGGCAAGCCCATCAACTTTTTCCAGGCCAATCCCTATGCTGCCGGCCAGCAGACTCAGTACATGAACGCAGGCGGCTACTCCAACTACAATTCCCTGCAAGTGGACCTGCGGCAGGGACAGTGGAAGGGCTTGCAATTCGACGCTAACTACACGTTTAGCCACGGTCTCGGTTTTGGTGTCAACACCAACGGCGCCGGCGGCGTAACCTGCGGGGGCTACGATGGATGGTGTGCCTGGCCAGACACCGAAACGTTGCGCAACACGCGTCTCGCTTATGGGCCGAGTCAGTACGACATCCGCCACGTCTTTCATCTGACCGGGACGTACGACCTTCCCTTTGGCAAAGGAAAGCTATTCCTGAATAGCAACAACCTGGCTAGCCGGATGTTGGGCAACTGGACGGTTGGCACGATCGCTAGCATCCAGACGGGAGCTCCACAGAAGCTCAGCAGCGGCAATCTCACCTACAACGACTACGGCGACGCCGGCATTGCCCTGAACAACGTGACCGTCTCGCAACTGCAGAAGGCCGTCGGTGTGCATCGCATTCCGGGCAAGACCTACGCGCTGCTTATCGATCCAAAGTACGTGCAGTCGGCGGACGGCACCGGCTCCGCGAACACCCAATACATCACGTCCAACTCGACGCCCGGAACCATAGGCCGCATTATCAACATTTATGGCCCGCATGCGTTCTACCAGGATCTGTCGCTCTCCAAGACCTTCCCGGTCTTTGAGACGCTTCGGTTCAAACTACAGGGCGAGGCGACCAATGCATGGAATCACCCGGTGTTCGGCAGCACCTCGGGTTCTTTCGGCGGCTCTCCAAACTGGAACGGAGGCGTGATACAGAATAGTGGCTTCGCAACGAGCGGAGTTACGAACCCTGCGCGTGTTATCGAGTTTCGCGCGAATATCGAGTTCTGACGCTTGACCGGTGTCTGTCTCACTGCCGCGTCCCGCAAGATGCATGGACGCGGCAGTCTTTTTCACCGGAGATTCTTAACGCTAAAACTGCTAACCGCATTGAGCTCGGGATGTATCCAAGCCTAAATACATCAATGGTATTATTGTCGTGAGAGCCGTCGTCAGAACGTTGGCGAAACAATTCACAGTGCAGTTCCGACGCGGCTTGCGATCTGAGAGTGAAGGCGAATGGCACCTTCGGCAACGAAAGTAACCAAGGGTTCGACGAAACGAGCCGCCAAGGCGGAACACGGAACCAGCGTTGGCATCGCGTTTCAGCGCGTTCGTGATTTGATCGTTCACGGCAAGCTGGCGCCGGGAACCTGGATCGTCGAAGGTGATCTGTGCGAACACCTGAACATGAGCCGAACACCGGTGCGGGGGGCGCTTTACCTTCTGCAACGTGAAGGCTACATCATGGAGTATCGCAATGGCAGCAAGTCGCGCATGATTGTTGCGCCGCTGACCAAAGAGGATGCCAGTGAGCTGTATCCGATCATCGGGCGTATCGAGGGGCTGGCCGGACGGCGTGCAGCCACGCTGCCGCAGAGTGAGCGCGGCGAACTTGCGGGCAAGCTGAAACTAGTCAACGAAAAGCTTGATAGGATTGCGCGCGAGCGCAGTTACAACGGTCCTGAGATCTTCGACCTTGACCACGAATTCCATCGCTTAGTGGTTGCCGCCGGGTCGGGGCCGCGGCTGAGCACCTTGCACCGGGCCATCGAGCCGCAGACGGAGCGCTATTGGCGCCTCTATGCCAGTGCGATCATCAACGAGCTGCACGTCTCGGTTACCGAGCACGAAGAAATTATCGCCGCGCTTCTCAAAGGCGATGCCGACCGATTGGAGCGAGCGCTCTCCACAAACTGGGAAAACGGCTGCAAGAGGCTGGCAAAGGTCATTGACGTTTTTGGCGAACGCGGCAGTTGGTAGCCGCGGACATCAAGCGACAATAGACGTGCGGTCTATGGGCAGCTTTCACAGAAACTGCCGCCCCTGGCGTTTGGAATGAGATATTTCCAGTGCAATGCTCATGTGCAGGTCAACCCCGGTAAACAGAGTTTGAATGTTCGAAACTGGTTTTGTTGTATACTATTTTGTATTTGTGATTGCATGAGATGGGCAACCCACCGATAACCGGCGCACAGAAGGATGCAGGCCTACCGTTCCGGGCGGCGCCGGCAGGCCTCGTCTTCAACATCATGCGTTTCTCGCTTCACGATGGCCCGGGAATTCGAACCACGGTTTTTCTCAAGGGTTGTCCTCTGCGCTGTCGCTGGTGCCACAACCCCGAGAGCCAATCCAGCGAGCCGGAGATCCTTTATTTTGGTGAACGCTGCATTCGCTGCGGCGATTGTGTGCTCGCGTGCCCGCACGGCGCGCTGGACGCGCAACTCCACAACTCCTCCGAGCTATGCCTGCGTTGCGGCGAATGTGTCGAAGCCTGCCCCAGCGCCGCGCGTCAACTTGTGGGCCGCTGGATTACGGTGGAGGAAGTGCTGGCGGAGGTGCTGAAGGACGAAGTGTTCTACGAAGAGTCTGGAGGCGGTATTACTATCTCAGGCGGCGAACCTTTGCAGCAGGCTAATTTTGTGGAAGCGCTGCTGGCAGCCTGCAAAGCTCGGCGGCTCCACACTGTTCTCGACACTTGCGGTTTTGCCAGTTCCGATGTCTTGCGCCGGGTGAGCGAACACGTCGATCTGTTCTTCTACGATCTGAAACTGATGAACAGCGAAAAGCACCTGAGCCTTACCGGCGTGAACAATGACTTGATCCTGCAAAACCTGAAGATGTTGGCGAAAGATGGAAACGCGATCAGGGTGCGGGTTCCAATCCTCCCCGGTTTCAATGACGATAACGAGAATTTGGACGCTCTATCCGAGTACCTATCTCCCCTCGGAGTTCGAGAGATAGATCTTCTTCCCTATCACGAACTGGGGAACGACAAATATCGCAGGATGAATCTATCCAGCGACATGGAGTGCGTTGTCCCGCCCACAACGGCAGAGATGGAAACGATCGCCGTGCGGCTAAGGTGCGGCGGATTTCATGTGCGAATTGGAGACTGACATGAACGAGCGTGTGCGCAGACTGAGAGAAGCGACCCTGGAAACCAAGCCTTGGCTCTCCATCGAACGAGCGGCTCTTCTTACCGAGTTTTACCGGCAGGACAAGACGGCTTCGGTTCCCATCCGCCGCGCTCGCGCATTTCGGCACCTGATGGAAAACAAGGAGATCTATATCGGAAAGGAGGAGTTGATTGTTGGCGAGCGAGGCCCCGCTCCTAAAGGCACTCCCACCTTCCCGGAACTCTGCTGTCACAGTCTCGACGACTTTGAAATCCTGAATTCCCGCGAGAAGATCTCCTACTCCGTGGACGAAAACGCCCGCCAGGTGCAGAAGAACGAGGCTATCCCCTACTGGGAAGGCCGCTCGATGCGCGATCTGATCTTTGCGGAGATGACTCCGGAGTGGAAGAACGCGTACGAGGCTGGTATCTTCACCGAATTCATGGAACAACGCGCCCCAGGACACACAGTGCTGGGCGATGTTATCTATCGCAAAGGCCTGCTTGAGTTAAAGGACGAGATAGAACTCGAGTTATCGCGCCTGGATTACTTCGGTGATCCAGTGGCCTCGGCGAAGAGGGATGAACTGCGCGCCATGGCCATTGCGGCCGATGCGGTGATCCGGTTTGCGGAGCGCAACGCAGACAAGGCTGAGGAGTTAGCCAGAACGGAAACCGATCCCGTTCGTTGCGCGGAGTTACACAAGATCGCAGCGGTGTGCCGTCGCGTGCCGGCGCACACACCGCGCAATTTTTGGGAAGCGTTGCAGTCTTATTGGTTCGTCCACCTGGGCGTGGTGACGGAACTGAACACCTGGGATTCCTTTTGCCCCGGACGTTTCGACCAGCATCTGGATCCCTTCTACCGCAAGGATCTGGAAGAGGGCACGCTAAGCCGGGACGAAGCCAAGGAACTGCTGGAATGTCTGTGGGTCAAGTTCAATAATCAGCCGGCTCCTCCCAAGGTTGGCGTGACCGCCGCGGAAAGTGGCACTTACACGGATTTCGCAAACATCAACAATGGCGGATTGAAGCCCGACGGCTCGGACGGCGTGAACGGCGTTACCTATCTCATTCTGGATGTCATCGATGAGATGCACTTGCTACAACCATCTTCGAATCTGCAACTGAGCAAGAAGAACCCTGATGCGTTTTTGAGGCGGGGCATGGAAATCGTGCGCGAGGGCTGGGGACAACCCTCGATCTTCAACGCCGACAAGGTTGTTGAAGAACTGATGCGCCAGGGAAAGTCGGCGGAAGAAGCGCGGTGCGGTGGAATTTCCGGCTGTGTGGAGACCGGAGCGTTCGGCAAGGAAGCCTATATCCTTACTGGATACTTCAATTTTCCCAAGGTGCTGGAGATTACGCTGAACAACGGTGTAGATCCACGCACGGGCAAGACGATCGGCAAAGCGACCGGAGACCCGCGCGCATTCTCTTCTTACGAGCAGTTGTTCGCGGCCTTCCGCGAGCAACTGCATTACTTTGTCGATATCAAGGTGCGGGGCAACAATGTCATTGAGCGGCTCTACGCCGCGTATATGCCGGCTCCGTTTCTATCCCTGCTGGTCGACGACTGTATCGCGAATGGCAAGGACTACAACGACGGCGGCCCGAAATACAACACCACCTACATTATGGGAGTAGCGCCGGCGAGTTGCGCTGACAGCCTGGCCGCGATCAAGCACCATGTTTTCGACCGAAAAGCGATCCCTATGGACGATTTGCTGGAAGCGTTGGCGCACAACTTCGAGGGCCGCGAAAAACTGCGCTTGACGCTGTGGAACAAGACGCCGAAGTTCGGCAATGACGATGACTGGGCAGACGCCATCTATGTGGATCTGTTTGACGCCTTCTTCGATGAGGTGGATGGACGCAAGAATACCAAGGGCGGATGCTACAGCGTCAATTATCTGTCCACCACGTGCCACGTCTACTTCGGCTCGATGACCGGAGCGACGGCGGACGGACGCCATGCCGGGGAACCGCTTTCCGACGGCATTTCGGCCACCCAGGGCGCGGACCGGAAAGGGCCAACGGCGGCGTTGAAGTCCGCGGCCAAGGTGGACCATTCCCGCACCGGCGGAACGCTGCTGAACCAAAAGTTCACGCCCCGATTGGTGGAAGGCGAAGATGGCCTCGACAGGCTGGCGTATATGGTCCGCTCCTACTTCCGCCTGGGGGGGCATCACATTCAGTTCAATGTGGTCACCACGGACACGCTGCGCGCCGCGCAAGCGGAGCCGGAGAAGTACCGCGACCTGATCGTGCGCGTTGCTGGGTATAGCGACTACTTCTGTGACTTAACGAGCGCTTTGCAGAACGAGATCATCTTGCGCACCGAGTATGAGGACGTCGCACATTCGATGTTGACGCCAGCATAGATCTGGACGCGGCCCACGCAGGCCAAGGTCACCGAAACTCCGGGTGACAAGAGGCTAAAGGATGAAAGGCGTGCTGGCTTTGGCGATTGCGGGACGGCTGGCCTGGGCATACGCGTAGGCGTTCCGCACGGCAGCCAGTTCTTCTGCGACCACTTCCAGCCGCGGAGCGCGTACGCGAGCCGAGCCGATGCCTGCTTCCTGCTGCACCTGCTTGATGAGTTGGATGAACTTGGGTACGGTGTCCATGCGCAGCAGGGGCAGGAACCAGCGGTAGAGCTGGAAGGCTTCCTCCGTTTTGCCGGCCGCGGCCAAGTTGAAAAGGTCTACGGATTCGCGGGGCAGGGCATTGACCAGTCCGGCGATCCAGCCCACAGCTCCGGCGGCAATGCCTTCGACGATGGCATCATCCACGCCGACGAATGGGGCGACGCGGTTGCCGATTAAGGCGCGAATCGCAGTGACGCGGCGAACGTCGGTGGACGACTCCTTGACGGCAGCGAGGTTGGGATATTCGGCGGCCAGCTCCGCTATCTGCTCGGGCAGGAAATCCGTTCCGTAAGCGACCGGGTTGTTATAGAGGAGGCAGGGAAGGGGGGTGGCTTTGAGGATCGCGGCAATGTGCGCTTTGGTCTCGCGCCAGTCGCCTTTGTAGACGTAGGGCGGCAGGATCATGAGTCCCTCGCAGCCAACGGCCTGTGCAGCTTTGGCCAGATCGACGGCTTCCGCGGTGGAGAGCGCGGAGACGGCCGCAACCGTGGGGGCCTTACCGCCGCGAGCGGTGACGACGGTTTTTAGAATCTCGATCTTCTCCTGGAACTTCAGCGTGGGCGCTTCGCCGAGCGATCCCAGGCAGACGATTCCGGTGCAGCCATTCTCGACGAGCCATTGAGAGTGCCGGGCGACAAAAGAGTGATCGACGTTGTAATCCTTGTCGAAGGCGGTGGTCATGGCGGGCATTACGCCGGTCCAGTTCATGGCTTCTCCTTACAGGTGAAATTCTGGGTGCGAGACGGATGAATGTTGAGTCGTGACAAAACGTGCGGGCCAATAGGGTTCCGGCGCAATGGCCGGAGCGCTGCCTGTGAAGGCGGCGGCGAGCAACTCCGCGGTGGCCAGAGCTGTGGTGATGCCGAGGCCTTCGTGGCCAGTGGCCAGCCAGAGCGTGGGATCGCCGGGCACCGGTCCGATGAGCGGCAGTTTGTCTGGCGTGGCGGCGCGGAAGCCGGTCCAGACGCGCAGTACGTTGAGCGCGCCGATGGAAGGCATGTAGAGGGTTGCGCGTTGGAGCATGGCGGTGAGCAGCGACTGATCGACGGCCGGGTCTTCATTGCCATACTGGCGCGAAGAGCCAATGAGGACTTGCCCCGTGCGCCGCGGCTGAACGTTGAAGGCCACCGAATCGGTTGTCAGCGAGTGAGCGCTCTTGAGGTAGCCTAGTTCGACCAGTTGATGGTGAAGGAAACCAGGATAGCGGTCGGTAATGGCCAAGTGCCCTTTGCGCTTCTTCAGCGGCAGGCCTGGGGTGCAGAATGGCGCGTCGGCGCCGGTTGCATTGACTAGTTTAGGCGCCAGCAGCGTGGTTCCGTCGTCGAGACGCGCTTCGCCATCGGCTAGATGCGTTACGCCATGGCCGGTGAGCAGCGTCGCGCCCAGAGATTGAGCCTGCTGGGCAAGATGGAGCGCGACGGCTGGTGGATAGACGACCACATCTTGCATCACGAGCAATGCGCCTGCCAGACCAGGGCGCAGGTTTGGCTCGATTGCCGCGAGTTCTTCGCTGGAAAGCACGCGGCTAGGGACCTCGCGATCGCGTAGATAGACGTGTTTGCGTGCGGCCTCGGCCATTTCATCGTCATCGGCGGCCACCCAGAGAGTTCCAGGAGCTTCGTATTCGGCGCCGGGTGGCAAGGCCGCACTGAGCGTCTGCCACAACTGCTGGGAGCGGCGGGTGAGGGAGAACTGCGCCTCCGAGTCGTCCAGCACCACGATGTGGCCCATGCCGGCAGCGGTGGCGCCGCCGCCAAACACATCGCGTTCGACCAAGGCCACGCTCAGTCCTGCTTGTGCACAGGCCAGTGCGCAGGCAGCGCCCACAATGCCGCCTCCGGCTACCACAACATCGTAGGACCGCGCGGCTTTCATTCCGGCACTCCCAGCCGGAAGGGATCGGCGGGGTCGAAGATCAGGGTGCACTCGGCAGTAATATGCGCGGAGCCAGTGATGATGGGAATGATCCGGTTCTCCGCGCTCTGTCCTGGTTCGAGCTCATAGCGTCCTTCAAAAACGGTGCCGAGGATACCCTCCTGCTTCCAGGGCTGGCCGGGCTTGAGCAGACCGTCGGCAGCTAGGCAGGCCATTTTGGCGCTGGTCCCGGTGCCGCACGGGGAGCGGTCATAGGCATTGCCGGGGCAGAGGACGAAGTTGCGGCTCTGGTTGGCGGGGTTGTGAGCGGCGCCGAACAATTCAATGTGGTCGATCTCGGCCCCGTCGGCTCCGGAGATGCCTGCGACCGACAGAGCACGGCGAATCTCAACGGTGAACGCTGTTAGCGGGTCCACCTGGCTCACATTCAGACTGTTTGCGGCGGCGAAACTGTGTTCTCGAACCAGGAAAAACCAGTTGCCACCCCACGCCACATCGCCGGTGACCGCGCCATACCCTGGCACTTGCACCGTGACTCCGGCGCGATAGCGGTAGGCGGGAATGTTCCGGCAAGAAACTTGATTGCCTGGCCGCAAATCGACCTTGACAGCGCCAACCGGGGTCTCGATGAGATGCTCGCCGGGTTCTATGGCGCCACGGTAGGCCAGCGTTGCAGTGACTCCGATGATGCCGTGGCCGCACATGCCCAAGTATCCGGCGTTGTTGAAGAAGATGACGCCTGCCGCACAGGCCGGATCGACCGGTTCAAGGAGAAAAGCGCCGACCAGAACGTCGGAGCCGCGCGGCTCGCAAAGGATGGCGCGCCGATAGAGGTCGTGGTCGCGGCGCAGGCGTTCCAGGCGTTCAGTGAGCGATCCAGTGCCAAGGTGCGGCCCGCCAGACAAAACGCAACGGGTAGGTTCCCCCGCGGTGTGCGAGTCGATGACTTCCAAACGAAGAGGCAATTGCGCGTTTACCATGAATGTTTGCTCGTGCTGGTTTGAACAGCCAGTTGCAGAGGAATCCCGATGCCTACAGGAGAGAAGACTTAGCGCGGAGCCGTGTGAAGGCTCCAGTCCCCCCGCCTCAGGAAAGTATTCTCTCTCCTACGATATACTCTGTAGCAAAGTATACAAGTTTGGATACAATCGTTGCTGATAAGTTGTGAGTTTATTTGCGAGGAGCCGGTTTCGCAAGTTCTCTGCACCAAATTGGTAGCGGGAGGTGTTGATGTGGCGTTTCTCAATAAGGCCGGGCGGCTGGCCGCGGCGGGGTGGCTGGCCGCGGCGGGGTGGCTGCTGGCGGGCGCCGCGCTGGCATGCGGCCAAGGATATCCGGCGGGGCGAGAGTCGAAGCTGGGCCCGATGCTCGACCAGGGACTGGTGCGGTACAAAACCCCGGAGTTGACGCTGCGGTTGATACGGTCTTCTGGAACGGTTGCAGGCCTGGAACCGCTAGGGGGAGACGGTTTCGACTTTGCCCCGGCGGAGTTGCTGGCTGCGCGCTCAACCGACGGATACTATCATCTCGGCGATCTGGATTTACGTTTGCGGGAGGCGGGCGCCCAAGAGTGGCGAGGCTATTCGACCGCGCTCGAACGGCGCCCGGTGAGGCCGCTGGCTGCCAGGCCCGGCGAACTGGAACGGGACGATCTGCGGCCAACGCTGCCGAGCGATTTTCCGCTTGAGGCGACGCGGAGCTGGGCGGTGGTCGACGGCAAGCTGTCGCTGCGTTTTACGCTGCGGAACGCCGGCAGCCGCGCGATCGAAATCGGAGCGTTGGGCATTCCGCTGATCTTCGACAATGTGATGAGCGGCAAGAGCCTGGAAGAGGCGCACAAGGTGTGCAGCTTCTCCGATCCATCGATTGCGCTGGACGGAGGCTACGTTCAGGTCACGCGGCTGAATGGGCACGGGCCGGCGCTGCTTGTGGTTCCCGAAGGGAAGACTCCGTTCGAGGCCTACGCGCCGATTGCTGGACCGCACGGAGGTCGGCGTCTGCATGGAGAACCGCAGGCCGCGCTGTTTGAGGATTTGACGCCGCGGAACATGACCTTCGAAGGCTTCTATGAGTGGATGGCGGCCTCGGCGGCGTATCAACAGAATGAGTGGAAGCAGGCGGAGCCATGGAATCCTGCGACGAGCATCGTGCTGGAACCGGGACAGGAACGCACGGTGGGGCTCCGGTTCCTGGTAGCGGATTCAATTCGTGCGATTGAGAAAACGCTTGCTGAGAACCGGAGGCCCGTGGCCGTCGGCATTCCAGGCTATGTTCTGCCCCAGGACATCGAGGCCAGCTTGTTCTTGCAGTACGCGGAGCCGGTGAAAAAGATCGATGTGGAACCTGCGGGAGCCATCGATGTGCAAGCCGCCGGAACAACCGAACACGGCTGGCAGCGCTTCGCCTTGCGCGGCAAGCAGTGGGGACGCGCGCGGCTGACAATCTTGTACCAGGATGGGTTGGTGCAGACGGTGCAGTACCGGGTAATCAAACCGGAGGCTGAGGCCGTTGACGACATGGGCAGGTTTCTCTTCAGCAAGCAATGGTTCGATGCAAAGGACGATCCATTCCATCGCAGTCCGTCGGTGATCAGTTACGACCGCGAGGCGAACGCGATTGTGACCCAGGACAGCCGCGTCTGGATCGCCGGATTGAGCGATGAGGCAGGGGCTGGTTCGTGGCTGGCCGCGGCGATGAAGGAGTATGGACGGCCGCAGAAACAGCAGGTGGAGCAACTGGAAGAGTTTGTGGATGGCGTTTTGTGGGGAGGCCTTCAATCCAAAGACGGGCCGAAGAAATACGGTGTGCGCAAGAGCCTGTTCTATTACCAGCCGGACAAGTTGCCCGCTGGATACTATCGCAAGGATATGAACTGGTCGACGTGGGAGAGTTGGAGCAAGGAGGCCAGCGAGGATGTAGGGCGTTCCTTCAACTATCCCCACGTAGTGGCGGCTTACTGGGCGCTCTACCGGCTGGCGCGCGATCATCGGGGACTGGTGACGCACCACGACTGGCGTTGGTATCTGACGCAGGCCTATGAGACCACGATGGCCATGACGCGCCTGGCGCCGGATCAGTCGCAGTTCGGACAGATGGAAGGCGACATCTTTGTGGCTGTGCTCGACGATCTGCGGCGCGAAGGGATGACCGCGGAAGCCGACGGGCTGCAGGCTGCAATGCGCGCGCGGGCCAATGTGTGGCAGAAAGCAGCCTTTCCATTTGGAAGCGAGATGCCGTGGGATTCAACTGGGCAGGAAGAGGTGTATGCGTGGACGCGGCGTTTCGGCATGGACGAGAAGGCGCAGGTTACCCTGGACGCCATCACCGGCTATATGCCGACGATTCCCAGTTGGGGTTACAACGGGAGTGCACGACGCTACTGGGATTTTCTGTATGGAGGGAAGTATCCGCGGATTGAGCGGCAACTGCACCACTACGGCTCGGGGATCAACGCGATTCCCGTGCTGGACGCGTACAGGCGCGACCCGAAGGACTGGTATCTGCTGCGGATTGGTTACGGTGGAACGATGGGAGCCATCAGCGGGATCGACAGGGAAGGGTTTGCGTCCGCTGCCTTTCACAGCTACCCGGACAAGATGATCTTCGATCCCTATACAGGGGACTACGGGCCAAACTTTTTTGGCCATGCCTGGACGGCGGGGATGTATGTGGTCCAGGACGCAGAGTTTGGCTGGCTGGCCTTCGGCGGAAATCTCGCGGCGAAGGGCAATATTGTGAGCGTGGAGCCGCTTGATAGTTTTCGGCAGCGGGTCTACCTTGCTCCTCTCGGTTTGTGGCTCACGCTCGATAGCGGACAGTTTGAACGCGTGGTGCTGGATCAGATCACGGGGGAAGTGGAGGTGCGGCTGGCGCCAGGGGATGCCTATACTGCTGCCGCGCTTTTGCGCATTGAGCAACCAGCTCACATCGATGGCGTGGGCATAATTGCACCGTTGGAAAAGTTGACGATGGAGCGGGGCGCCTACGTGGTTCCTCTGGATACAACCAGCGTGAACGTGCGGCTTGGCTCACGTTCCAAGACGGAGAAATAAGGAGAAGCGATGAGTGGACTGAATGGAACACGAAGAGGTTTTCTGCAAGCCGCAGCCGTGGTCGCCGGTGGCGGAATTTTGACACCGCGCGGATTGTGGGCGCTGGGGCAGGACGCTGTTCTGGATGTGCCGCGCTCAAATAATCACACCGGCTACGAGAAGGTGGGATGGAAGGCGTGTCCATTTCCGTTGATGCAGGTGCGGCTCCGGCCAGGACTGCTCAAAGACATGCAGGAGCGCAACCGTGTTTACCTGTACATGTTGCCCAACGACCGGCTCGTGCACAGTTTTCGCCTCGCGGCAGGGAAGAGTTCGACAGCCCAACCCCTGGGTGGCTGGGAGGCTCCGGATTGCGAATTGCGCGGTCACCTGGCGGGCGGACACTATTTGTCGGCATGTGCGTTGATGTATGCCTCGACTGGAGACGAGTCGCTGCGCCTGAAAGCTGAGGCACTGGTCGCGGCGCTGGCCGAGTGTCAGTTTCCGAACGGCTACTTGGGTGCCTATCCGGAAAACTTTTATGACCGGCTGAAGAAACACGAACATGTTTGGGCGCCCTTTTATACCTATCACAAGATCATGGCGGGGCTGCTGGATATGTACGTGCACTGCGAGAGCCAGACGGCTTTTGACACGGTGGAGCGGATGGCCGCGTGGGCCATTCGCTGGATTACACCGTTGAGCGACGACGAACTGGCGCGGATATTCATGGTCGAGCATGGCGGCATGAACGAGGTCATGTTCAATCTCTACGCCGTGACCGGCGAGAAGAAGTATCTGGACGCGGGCTACCGCTTCGAACACAAACGGTTCTTCGATCCGCTGGCCGCGCACGAAGACAAGCTGGCCGGATTGCATTCCAACACCAATATCCCCAAGGTGATCGGTGCGGCGCGCGGCTATGAGTTGACTGGCGACGAACGCTACAAGGGAATCGCGGAGTTCTTCTGGCAGACCGTGGTCGATCATCACAGCTATGCGCCGGGCGGAACCTCGAATCTCGACGAGGGCTGGAGCGGGCCGGATACCGCGGGGACCCATCTGTCCGCGGGTGGGCAGGAGTGTTGCTGCAGCTACAACATGCTGAAGCTGACGCGGCACCTCTTCGGCTGGAAGCCGGATGCGCGGCTGATGGACTACTATGAGCAGATTCTCTGGAATGTGCGCACCGGAACGCAGAACAACGATGGCATGTTGATGTACTACGTGCCGACGATTCCGGGCGGATGGAAGACCTTTGGCAGTCAATTCGACTCGAACTGGTGCTGCACAGGCACAGGTTTTGAGGAATACGCAAAACTGGTGGACACGCTCTACTTCCACGATGAGAACAGCGTGTATGTCAACCAGTATGTGGCCTCGGAGCTGAGCTGGCCAGAGAAGGGAATCAAGCTGGTGCAACAGACCGCATTTCCCGACGAAGAGCGCACATCGATCACCGTTTATGCAGAACGTCCGGTTGCGTTTGTACTTCGAATCCGCGCGCCGCACTGGGCTGAGAGCACCTCGGTCAGCGTAAACGGGCATCCGGAGAAAGTATCGAAGCAAAGCGACGGCTACCTGATGCTTGACCGTACATGGAAAAACGGCGATCGGCTGGAAGTGAGCCTGCCGATGAAACTGCGCCAGGAGCCGGTGCCGGGCAGTCCAGAGTTGGCTGCGGTTGCCTACGGACCGCTGGTGCTGGCCGCGCGGATGGGCCGCGACGGCTTGAGCCAGGACATGATCGACAACAATCAGGGCCCCGACATGGGGCGCTTGGCGGCTCTGCCTATGCCGCAGTTCGAAGAGGATAAGGCAGGCTTCTGGGTTAAGAAGAATGACGATGGAAATCTGACCTTCAGCACGGTTGGACAAACGCGGAAGATGGAACTTCGGCCGATCAGTCGTGTGTTGGACGAGCGGTATTCGGTCTACTGGCAACAAAGGCGAAAAGCGTAAAGGAGAAAGCCACTTGCAAAATTCTTAATCCGCGCCGTGAATTCTTGAAGAAGAGCGCTCTGGCATGCTGCACAGCTCCATATGGTGTCTATTTGGGCACGACCGCTCTGCGGAAGCCGATTTTTAGACACGCCGCGACCATGTTGTCCGATTATGGTCTGGTTTTTCGCCTCTCCCTCATGGACTATGTGATAAGTCTGAGGATCTGATCGGCGGCCAGCGCCAGAATGCCGAACATCAGATGGCACATCACCTTGGCGTTGCCTCTTACACGTATCGTTCGCCCGCCGAACTCGTCTTTCAAGCGTGCGTTCACCCGCTCCACGGTGGTACGTTCCCGATAACGGACGTCCTCGGCGTAGTTGAAGTTCAACAGCTTGCGCCGTTTCGCTTCGGCGTGTAACTCCGCCTTCTGATCCGGATCGCGGCGCGGATGGGCATCGATGATCGGGATGTGCCCCAGGCTGCGGCTGTGCTCGTGAATCGACTGCGCATCGTAGGCCGAGTCCATCAGGTCGTAGAGATGGGTGACGCGCTGGGCAGTCATCTGCGCCAGGGGAATCGCCGCCTGGCTATCATGCAGGGACGCCGATGTCAGGATGCAACTTATCGGTATCTGCCCGTCGGCCACATCCAAATGCAACTTGTAACCTACCCAGGTTTCCTTGTAACCCTTGCTGTTTTTCTTGCTGCCCACGTTGCACTCGCGCGGCAGATCATCGAGCATCTGCTCCACAGTCATTGCGGCTTGGCGCTGGAGCCGTGTCGGGTCAGGCGGAATCGGCTGTTCGCCCTTCTTCGGCCTGCCCCGCTTGCGAATCGACTTAGCTGGAGTTATCGAAACCGGCGTGCGCACTGGCTTTTCGCGGCCTTCGATCTCCGTCGAATCCCGCGAGATGTGACCAATCAGCTGTTCTTGTTGCGTTGCCGCTATGAGTGCTTCGTGCAGACGTTGAGGCCGCTCCGATGCGGCGAATTCGGCAAACGCCCGCGAGAACTGCGACTCATGAGGGATCTCCCGCTGACTCTCCCAACCGCACAGCCGCCGCAAGGATGCATCGGCCGACAGACAATCCAGCAACTGGCGCGTGAGGCTGAAGTTGAAGACCGCTTTCGCCATAAAGGCCCGCGCGATCGCACGCCGGTGCTTGGATGGACGACCCACGCCGCCCGGCCAGGAACCAACAAACGCCTCGATCTCAATCAGGCTCAAAACCGTCGCCAGATGACGATGCTTGTCTGACAATGGACCCAACTGTTCCTGGAGTGCCGGGAACAATACGCCTTGCATGATCCGCTGGAATTGATTCAAGAGGCCGGAAACGGTAAGCTGCATAGGGTGGGGACGCCTTCTACTTTGGAGTTGCTCTTGGTAACCCTATTCTAAAGTTGGCAGTCCCTGCCTCTAAATCTCCCCGCTGCCTGGATTTTGCAAGT
>PLXP01000074.1 GCA_003151435.1 Acidobacteriaceae bacterium | reverse complement strand
CGGGGGTTCTCCCTTTTGCAATAGTCAACTTATTCTGACGCGACACCTAAGGCCTTCGCCCCGTTCTGCGACATCAAAGAGCGCGTCGACGTAAATAAGCATTGGAGCAAATTCGGATACCTCCATAAGAGTGGTGTCTGGCTTTACGGGTCGCCTGATGAAGTACTTCGCCGTGCAGACGGCTCAGTGGTTATTTGGGATCACAAGACTGCGCACCCGAAGAGTGAACAAGCTACTGATCGCTTCCGGCCGCAATATGAAGTTCAGGTGACAGGCTACGGACTCATTGCCGAGGCCGGGCTCAAGCTTGGACGGGTCAGTGCAGGCGCCCTTGGTTACTGGAACCCTACTCCGAGGAGGCTCTAATCAGATGCGATCACCTTGCCAATAAGCGAGCTGAGATCCGACTCCGCAAGCAAGCCGCAAACTTTGGCTACCAGTTGACACCGTTGCCCGAATCGAACTCATAGGGAGTCGTTCCTCAGGAGTCGGCCAGTGATGTGGAATTTACGAAGATCCCGGCCGATCCGGTTCGAGCCCAATCCGATCATTGACCGCGTTGTGGAACCGCTGTCTGCATCCGAGATATCGCTCGGTTGTTTGCACGGAAACGTGTCCCAATAGGAACTGGATTTGCTCCAGCTCACCGCCTGCCTGATGACAAAGACGGGCACAAGTCCGACGAAGGTCATGCGGCGCAAGAGCTGGAATCTCACAGATCTTTGCTTTCTCTTTCACCACACCCCAGATGACCTTGGGACTGAAACCGCAACCCCAGACTCGGCCAGCTTTGTTGATTGACCGCAGCAGAATGCCAGCCGTGATCCCGGAGGAGGCCACCCACGCATCGATCCCAGCTTTCACCCAGTCTGGAACCGGGATAGTACGTATATGGCCGCCCTTGCCAACGAGATCGGCGATCACCCAGTGCTCCTCCCTCTGCTGGATGTCTTCGACTTTCAAAGTCGTCAGTTCTGCGCGGCGCAGGCCACAGCCCAGGAGAATGGCGAGTGTGGCGTAGTCCCGCTTTCCGCGAAGGCTGCCAACATCTATGGTCCGCAGAAGGCGCTTGCCCTGCTCAGCAGAAAGCCAATTGCCAACCGGCATACCCAACCTTTTGGCCCCCTTCACAAGGCGAATCTTAGCTGCTAGATCGGCGCTCAGGAGGCCGCAATCAGCTGCCTCATACGCCAGCCTCCGCACTGCCGCGAGCCGCAAGTTGATGGTGGTAGATGCATAATGCTGCTGTTCGAGAGAGATNNTCGATGAATTCTCTGATCGCATGATCGTAGGTCCGCTGAGAACTCGGTGAAGTCAGGCTGTTCAGAACGGCGGATCTCGACTGCTCAAGATCAGGAAGCTTAAGGACGGACTTGGGTGCTCGTTTGCGCTTCATCTTGCTCTTTGCCATGGAAACGGCCTCCAATCGCCGTGGCAAATAGTATGATCCAACTCTCACTAATCTCGTATGCTAGGGCGTTTCCCGTTAGCTATTCTGAAATAGCTTCCATCTGGAGCCGGAGGCTGTGTCACAAATGTGCCCAGCCTTCGTTCATGAGTTGGAGAATCGTACCTCCATTTGTGTGCCTGGATTCAGGAAATGATCGAGGGTTAGCGAAGATGCTTCCATCAGGAAACAGGATGACAATACCCACGAACAGTCAGCACAAGGACCCCTGAGAAGAAACGATTCCGGATTCTTCAAAGGCGATGCAAGACCCTGTCGAAATGAATCAGGCCTGCAGCGGCAAGGCACGGCTTCCGATCGCTCGGGCGGCATCGCCAGTCTCGAGAAAGAACAGCCACGAGTGATCCTGCGCAAGCACTTCTTCCAGTTCCGCCTCGCTCAAAACCATGCATGCCGTCGAGAGCGCGTCCGATTCTGCCGCGGTATCGGCCAAGGCCCAGACACGGTTTTGCCGCAAGGCAGGTTGGCCGGTGCGCGGATCAAGAATATGGTTTCCCTTCACTGCCAGCCCCGAGCCGCTCAATGAAGAGTGCCTCAAAAAGAAACGCTGTGCTGCATGGTCATCACCCAGACCGCAAGACCAGCCGCCGGTGTCCTTCGGAGGATCGCCCGCAAGAATACTGCTGCCGCCCGCAACCAGCAAGAACGAGGGACAATCCCAACTAAGCAACAGCTCTCCCATCCGATCGAGTGCAAACCCCTTGCCGATAGCGCCCAGATCGAATTGCAGCCGCCCGCTCTCGCATTGAATCGCAAGCTCCTCCGGCATTAATTGCCACTGCGGCAAAGAGGCTTGCGTTTGCATCGCAGCGGCCGTGACCGAAAAGGCTCCGAGCGTTGCCCACTCCATCTTCTTGGCAATTTCCAGGCAAGCAAATGCCAGCTCGCTCAGGCGCATCTTTTCTCCCGGCGCGAGTCGAGCGATCTGCGCAGTGTCGCTGTTCGGGCGAAAGCGGCTTAAACGCGATTCCAGCTTATCCAGAAGGTCGAGCGCGGCCTGCGTCGCCTGCGCGGCATAGGTTCTCTCTTCATCGGCAATGCGTACCTCGAAGTATGTTGCCATGGCGCGATGATTCAATTGAAAGATGTCAGCCATGGCGTTTCATCTCGACGCGGACGACCACAAAAGGATAAGCACGCCGGGCCGGACGCCAAAGAACTCCGGGCGAAAATCCTTCAGTTGTTCTTCGTATTCGTCAGCAGCTTCGGTGGAGGTGATGTAAAAATCCGCTTTGCCCGGTTGCTGGCCTGGCTGCCAGAATCCGACTTCTGCAACGTGCCGCAGATACCAGGGCAAGGGCCAGGGATCGGAGGCAATTACGGCGATCCGCGGCGATGCGATTACATTCTGGTGCGCCAGCCTTTCGATCTCGGCGGGTAGTCCGAGCAAATCTTCCGAGGTGTGGGCATAGGCGTACGGATTGGCTTCATCCGCAGGATGGATGAAGACGCGCTGCCGCGTATCGTGGATGATCAGTGCGGCGGCCAACACACCCAACAGGATGAAAACGGCGCGAGAAGCTTTGCGAAGAGTGGGATACTTGGCCGGCATGCGCCAGAGCGATTCGACCGCCAGGCCAGCGAACAGGGCGATCGGCAGCCAGAAGTTCAGGGCCAGCCACGGCGTCTTGTATGGAATCAGGCTGTAGACGACGGCAAGCAGGAGGGCATAGAACGCCAGAAGGCCGTATGGTGAAGACCTGCGCTTTCTCACGGTTTGAATAATGCCTATGGCGGCGAGGGCAAAAATCATTCCACCCGACCAGCCGCCTGTTACAAGCCGGAGGTAATACCACACGGGTTCTCGATGGCTTTCATCGCCCGCACGCGCAAGAAGATTGGGCACTGCCTGCAACAACGCAGCCAGCGCTTTCCAGTTACTGCCAAACCAAGTGAACAAGATCACGCTCAGCAGCAGGAAAACCGCAACGGCGGCTAGTACGGTTTTTGGCCGCCAGAAACCGCCAGGAACTTTTCCGCGCAGATTCCAGCGCCAGAAAACGAGTGCGGCTCCGGCCAGCGCGAAGAAGTGAAGAACGGCGGTTTCCTTGCTCGCGAGCATCAGTGCAGCGCAGGCGGCAGCCAGCGCTGCCTGCCCAACCGATTGCCTTTGACAAGCACGCCAACCGGCCAAAATCAACCCAAACGTGACGGTAACAAAAATGGACTCGTGAATGAAGTATCGGTCGTAGTAGACAGGCAGAGGCGCGACGGCAAACAGCAGTGCGGCGAACAGGCATGGCACGAAGCCGAACATTTCGACCGCCGCGCCAAATAGCAGAATCGTGAGACTTCCGGCCAGGACCGTCGTCAGGCGTAATTCCGACTCCGTTAGGTCAGAAAACACCTTTGCACCCTGCATTCTGGCCAACGGCAGAGCAAATGCGGCCAGCCCCGGACCGTGACGGTCCTGCGGCTCGTAGGTGAACGGTTCACCAGCCAGCAATTGTCCAATGATGTATGCGTTGACGGCTTCATCCGTGTGCATGGGCCGCTCACCCAGTTGCGGCAGGCGAAGGAGAAATCCGAGAAACGCTAAAAGAAGAAACGTAGCCCAGCGAGTCCACCGCGGAGGAAGGGCGGCGGAATTTTGCTTTTCGGGCGATCCGTCCCGATCATCAAGAAGAACCTGCGATAGATCGGAGTTGTGGATGGGGAAGCTCACACGGCAGGCTTGCCCCATACTTCAACCTCAATGTAGTGGTTCAGTTTGTTTGACGTGTTCCCGTTACTGTAAAGACGAACATAACGCCCCTTCACGTCCTTGGCATCGATTAACTTGCCCTGGTACGTCTCGATGTAATTCAGATTCTTGCCTGCGCCGCCACCAATTTCGTTGGAGAAGTCATTGTTGAATATGGTTGTCACGCCGGACTTGAACATCGGATCATCGGAGACCTGAACCACAACGTCGCGATACACGCGCGCCTGCGAATGATAATGCCAAATGAGGACAGCGTAGATATCCGCCTTCTTCGCCAGGTCGATTTGCACCCATTGTTTTCCGGGTCCGAGTTCAACCCAGGAACCTTCGTTGCCGTCCTTGTCTCCGTCGACAATCATATCGAGCGTTCCAACATTGGGATTGTTGTCGCTTGACGTGACCTTCTTGTTCTTTGCGAGGTTAACTGTCCCGGCGAGGACCAAAAAATCGGGGCGCTTGCCTTTCGTGGGAGGCTCAAGATTGGGCACATGGAGTGGTGCAGGCGTTCCCACAAACAGGGGCGGCGGCAATTGGGTCTTTAAAACGACTTGGTTCTGTGCAAGCGCAGCAGTTGCGACTAGCAATACAGGCAGAACCGAAAAACTCCTGGAAAGGGTTCTCATCATCTTCTCAAGCTCTCACTTCTTCGACAGTGATGGAAATTCTCGTCTGCGCGGCAACAGCTTCGTTTGCTTTATGAATCGTGTATTCGCTGGTGAAAGCCTCATCACCGGGGCAATTGAGTTTTGCCGTTCCGCGAATCGCGTTGAAAAAGTTCTCCAAGTGCGGCTGATGGGGAGGCTTATTGAAGAACACCGGAATTTCATACTCCGCCAGTTGTGCGGTTTCGCGCACGTCCACCTTGGCCGCGTCTGCTGCGGAGGTCGCCCTCGCACGAACGTAGCCCTTCTGAACCAGATCTTCCCATGCAACCTGTGTGGCGCGAGCCTCGCGATAAATCGCGCAAAGAGACGGGTCTTCAGACATCTTGATGGTGCCGTCATCGCCCATAAACATCTCGAAATAACCGCCACCCGCACTGGTGGTCGTCTGGACCTGATAGAAGGCTCGCGCCACGCCCTGGGCCAACGGATACTCGTAAATGACGATCGCGTTGTCGTACCAGTCGTGGTTTTTGTAGTAATCCAGTCCGCCGCTGCCGATAACGGACTTCGGCGTGCCCAGCCACCAGTTGAAAATGTCGATCTGGTGTGCGCCCAAGTCAGACAACGGCCCGCCGCCAAGCCCCTTGTACCATCGCCAGTTGCGGAACTGGTGCATGTCTTTATAGCCGTATTTAGTGAGCGTGCTCGCGGGCATCTCGTATTTCTTTGGCCAGCCGAAATCTTCCTTTACGGCCCGGTTCCATTGCGCCTGCGCTGCCGTCAGGCGTCCGCAGAACTGCGCATCATGCAGCAGGCGATTCAGAGTGAAAAGGTAGCGTGGGTTGCTACGCCGCTGATGACCGATCTGCAGCAGCTTTCCGGTGTCGCGCATGGTCTTCACCATGGAGCGCGCCCCCTCGATTGTATTGCTCATCATCTTTTCGCAATATACGTGCAGGCCGGCTTTCAGGCATGTGTTGGTCATCGGCGCATGGCAGAAATCCGGTGTCGCGATCAAAACCGCCTGCAGGTCTTTTTCCTTGGCGAGCAGGTCTTCATAGTTTTCGTAGGTGCGGACCTCGTTACCGAGTTTCTGCAGGTAGCGCGCGCCCTCCTGGAGGTGGTAATCCCAGATATCGCACAGCGCCACAAGCCTGACGCCCTCGATATTCAGAAGGGATTCCAGCAATACCTTGCCCTCTTCGCCATAACCGATGAGAGCGATGTTGATGGTATTCAGCGAAGAATTGCCGGCAGACGCCGTTTTTGGGCTGGAGTCGGACTTGCAGGCGTTCAACAACAGGCCAGCACCCGCGACTGTGGTCGCACCAATGAATTCACGACGATTGAGGAACGGATTTACCATTTTCTAAGAACCGTAAATTTATTGTGTTCAGCGAGCAGGAACGCCCCCGCGACCAGGCCGATATGAATGCCCAGATAGGCCACACCGTCCGACGAATCGATCAGAACCAGGCCGACGGTCAGTGCGATAAAAAGCAGCGCCTGGGCAAGCAATGAAAGGCGAGTGCCCAAGCCGATCAGGAGCATGATTCCGGTAAGAATAAATGCCGGGCCGAGCATCCTGTCGAAGGCCACCAATGCGAATTTTGGCAACAGCGGCTGATGGGAGAACTTGTCCCTGAGCGCGGCGGGGATGCCGGCGTAATTGGCCAGCGCATAGGACTTGATGTTCACATTGACCATCACTCCGCTCGCATCCGGCTGGCCGGTCGTGGGATCCATCAGCGGCATCGCCACGGATCGATATGCCCCAAATTTCTCAATACCAACAAACAGGGCGCGGACGCCGAGCCAAAAGCGCAAAGCTAGAAAAGCATAGGTAAAATCCCAATTGACTTTGCGGCCAGGATCCATCTTTCTTTCAGTCGAAACAGTCATTTCTCCCCGGTCAGTGCCAAGGTTAACTTGCAAAGGCTTTCAATTAAGCTTACGCCGTCGACCGGCCGCAACAACGAAAAGCGGTTACGGCTAAAACGCGTTTAGCTCATCTTCCATGGACCCCGGTATTCGCGGGTCATCAGTTTGCTGGCTTCCGCATCGCCGATGATCTTCTCTTCCTTCACATCCCAGTGGATTTTTCTTCCGGTATGCATGGAGATCAGGCAAAGGTGTCCGGGAATGGCCGAGTGATGTCCAACTTCAACTGGCGTGACGGTTGATTGACGGGTTCTTATGCAGTCCACAAAGTTCTGCTGGTGATTGGCGGAGGTGTAGAGCTTTACCTTGCGCAACTCTCGGGGGAGGTATTTGCCCTGCTTCCACGCAGGATTTGAGGCGTCAAATCCTCCACGATCGACCCACACCCACCCTTCGGTGCCGATCCATTTCACGCCGCTCTTGATATCGGGGTGGCCGCCAGCGATTGTCATAGTGATGCCCTGCGGATATTTCAATTCAAACCGGTACTTTGGCGCAGTGTTCCAAACCGCGTTGGCTGGCGGCTGGTCGCCGCTGCCCTCCACCTCCGATGGACCAGAGTTGTCGAAACCCAAGCCCCAGTGCGCGATGTCGCAATGGTGGCCGATCCAGTCCAAAAGCTCGCCGCAGCCGGTGTTGTAATTCCAGCGCCACGATTTATGGGAGCGCGCCCTCATGTAAGGCTCCATCTTGGATGGCCCGATCCATGTCTCGTAATCCAATTGCGGCGGAGGGTCGGAAATCAGCAAATCCCAGGCCTTCGTGCCGGGTACAACCTGCTCCAGGCTCGCGGCATTTTCCTCTTGGACGGCCAGCTTGGCCAGCGCCTCCTTCTGCACATCGTCAAAATCCGAGTTGCCACCCGGAAGGCCAACTTCCACATGCGTCACCGTGCCGATCAGCCCGTTTCGGACGATCTCAGCGGCCTTATGAAAGGTCGGAACCGAACGCTGCCATGAGCCCATTTGCCAGATAATGCCGTTCTGTTCCACCGCGCGAACAATGGATTGCTGTTCGGCGATCGTGTGCGCGAGGGGTTTTTCGGCGTAGATGTCTTTCTTGCGCCGCGCGGCTTCGGTCGCGACGACTTCATGCCAATGATCGGGAACGGCGATCATTACCGCATCGATGTCGTCGCGGGCAAGCAGCTCCCGGTAGTCGTGGTAGCCTTTGCAATCCTCGGTCCCGTAATTGTCGTTAATCATCTTGACCGCAGCCTTCAAATGATCCGCATCAATATCGCACGCCGCGACCACCTGGCAATCCTCTGACGCCAAAAAGGACCTGGTATTGCCCGGCCCCTGCCAGCCCATACCAATGACACCAAGATTGATGCGGTTGTTTGCTGAAGCTCCCGAACTCTGCGCGCCGAAGGCGGGAAGAACTGCGGGGAGGATCGCGGCCGATCCGGCGACTTTTAGGAAGTCGCGGCGATTGAACGAGCGCGGCTGAACTGAACCGTCAAAACGAGACCATTTGGACATGATCAACCTGAATATCACTTTCCCGAGCAGGATGGCAACCTCACATTCGCCATGCGAGGCATCTTTTGTACTGTCACAGTGATAAAGACCGGAACAAAAGCAATCTTGAGTGTCACCTGGGGGGAAAGTCGATTTACTCCTTGGGGAAACTAATTAGTACCCAAATGTCGGCAAGGGTCATGCTTTCTCGAGGTCTTCACAATGCTCGGAGCGATCGTTGCCTTTTCGCCTTCTCTTCCTCGTAACTACTTCATAACTTCCGGTTGGGCCACAATCCACCAACAACCCGCCAAACGGCTCCGATGAGGAGAAGCGCGGCGGTGAGCTTCCACCAGCGATGGGGAATTGGAGATTCGGCTGGTGCGAGAGAAAGGAATGTCACCGGCGCAATAAAACGATAGCCACGTTTGGGAATCGTCTCGATATAGAGAGGCGTATCGCTGGAGTCGCCGAGGGCATCTCGCAGATTCATCACCGCCATGCTCAGGCTGTGATCGAAATCGACAAAGGTGTCGGAGGACAGCACTCACGTTCTTCTACCGCATTCGGCGTCTCCGTGCTGCGAGCCCTGCGTGAGAAATGAGGAGTTGGCTCACTTTGAGTGTGTGAGGTTCTGTGTAACTTTGTAGTTCCCCGGTGTGCCTGTGACCGCGATCGGGACCACCGCACCCGCGTTCTTCGTCTTGAAGAACGGGGCGAGCGGCTTCAGCAAGAATGACTTGAAGCCGGTCGTGGTGTGCGAAATATCGGTGTCCATCTTCAGATCGCCCGTCATGTGGACCTCTTCACCGTGGAAGCGGAACGTACCTCCAAGCGTCGCCGTCGCTCCCGGAATCTTGAAGGTGAGCCGTGGCGAGGACGCCACACCATTCTCGACCTTTACCGGCCCCTCCAACGACGACAGCGCGTCCTTTGCCTCCTCCGTAGGCTTGTCATCCGGAACGGCGCCGGTCTTCGGCGGCTTGTCACCCTGCGCCCGCTCGCTGAACGCCGACAGGCTCTTCTCCGTTTTCACGTTCGTCAACATTTCTGCCGGGACCTCGAAGCTTCCGTTCAACCGCAAGCGCACCATGAATCCATCGCCCGGCGGTCCTACATACGCATGACTCTTCAGCCACACCAGTCCCGAAATCGGAACATCATTTTGAATGAAGGGCCGCATCACATCTTCCGCGCGCCCACGTTCCACGCTGATATCAAGATTCGTTATCTTCGGAGCACCCTTGATGCTTCCCTCTACGTGAATGTTTGTTTCGCCGATCCTCAGATCGATAGCGTGGATATCCATGTCGCCACTCGAGCCGGAAAGTGTGCAGCGCATCGAGCCATCCACTGGCATTGGCTTCCCATCTGTTACAGCAAAGTCTTTCGTGTCTGTGCTTGCTTCCACCTCCATTGCCTGCAGCGTACCTTTCAACACCCCGCGCGCATCCAGCATCCCCCTGATCTCACCAACATCGTGCAAATTCACCTGCGTGAGGGCAAAACTCCCGGTCACAGGAGTGGAAGCAAGGTCTTTTGCGTTGATTGGACCCAGGCTGCCTTGCGCGAGGATGCGTCCGGTTGGAATTGCGTTCTTCATATCCACCGCATATGTCATCGCCTCGCCCTCGTGCAGGTTTCTGATCTCCAACTGTTTGATTGGAAATGAAAAGCGGTTCCCGCCTGTGCGCATGATGTCGAGCAGGCTCTCGTGCACCACGAACCGTTCGATCATGGTTTCGGGACCATCGAAGTCCTTGCCGCTGCCCGGCGGGAAGTCTTCGTGGTTCTCCCTGCTGCCGATGGGCGGGACAACAAGTATGTAAACCCGTGATGTCCACGAGTTGTACCCGCTGCCGCAGCATAATGAGGTCTGACCAACGCCCTTCGACGACAATGGTGTCCACGTGACCAAGCGGCGGCAGATTCGGAGCGGACTTCCGCCGCATCGTGATCCCCGTGGCAACAAAGCCTGGACGGGGGAAATATGTCCGGTGATATCCCTTGAAAGTCACCTGGCTCGCGAGGACGTCTTCAAGCTCATCTTCTACACCATAGT
>PLXP01000081.1 GCA_003151435.1 Acidobacteriaceae bacterium | reverse complement strand
CCTTATGCGGAATCTCAGGGGAGCAAGACAAGATTCCCCGGGACCCGGTGGCACGGATTGATCCTCAACGCGACAGACGTGACGTCTGCTCCAGAGGGAGTAACGGCCGTCGCTAGCTGAACGAGACATCGACGGAACGAGCGAGGACTCTCCGGTCTCATAGTGCCGCACCTTCAACCACTTTCGAAAATGACCTTCTTGGCCTTGGGAAGATCGGTTATCGAGGCGCATATGGCAACTCTCCCAAAATTGCCGGAGCGCTCCCCAGAGTGGAGTGCGGAAGCCATGGCCATGGCTGCTCAGGCCAAAGTGCTTTCTGGATCCAAACTTGAGCAGCTTGTGGTCCGCCTGCAGCGCCACAGCGGGCGGCCGAAGGAAGCGTGCTGGCGCTTCATCATCCAGTACGGAATCAAGGGACAACAAGACCATCGACGATGGACAGAGACCGAGTTTGAGATCGTTCGCGAGGAACTTGTGAAGCGATCGATCGAAGAGGTCGCAAGTAAGGTCAATCGGACGCCGAAGGCGATCCGCAACATGCTGAAGAGAAATCACCTCAGCTTGCGCGAGATCCGGTGTGATTTGTTTTCGGTGGAAAGCCTGGCAAGCGCACTCCATGTCCGCAAAGCAGAGGTTGTCTTTTGGATTGAACAGGGATGGCTCCAGGCATCCATTGCCTACCGCGGCAAGCGGAGATCCTACACCATCACGCCCGAATCGCTGATGAGCCTGTACAAGCAGCATCATGGCGATGTCTTGAAGCGCGGCATTCCGAATCAAGCCCTCTTCGAGGCGTACGTCCAGTACTGCTTTGCCCCGAAACATACCGTTGGAGAACAACTGCTGGAGGTCAGGCGGGACAAGCGCGAGCGGGCCGCATATGCTGCAGCCGTCGGAGACGAGACGTCCGGCGATGAAGAGGAGGATGAAGGCGATGAAGACGATCAAGACGATGGTCAACGCTATGGCGTCGCGATGGGGAAATCGGGTGCCCCCGCAGGAGAAGCAGGGTGCCGGGACGAATGAAGTTTGTCCCCATTGTGGTGCACAATTTACCCCATCTCGGCTATCGCTGCGAGAGATGATCCTCGCAGCTGTTTGCGGAAGCCTGCTGCTATTGATTCTCGTGCCGGCAGGTTGGATGGCCGAACAGTGGATCGAGTATCAAGGACATCGAATTCTGGACCGCATGACCTGGCACGAGCCGCTCGATAGCTGGAGTTTGTAAAACACTCGGCGGACGTGTGCCTCAACGCGTCGACAGAATGAGACAAGGAGCCCGATTGTCTATTCTTGCTCGCCTCGTGCTGTGTGCAGAGGCCCGTGCCCGATGGTGATGCGTGACCATTGCCGGAATTGCTCAGATCGCCTTATTCCGCCTTATCCCGCCTTATTCGACCGCCTTATTCCGGCTTATTCGGTTCTCCCTCAAGTTCCAGTGTGGGGCCGTTGAATTCCCCGCCGTTCCTATCTCTCGACTGCCATCCGGAGTTCAACTTCGCGAGGGTTAGCGCGCGCCATCACAATTCGGGCGAAGGAAGCAAAGATGCGCCACCCGACCACAGACAATGAGGCGGCCCGATTGGCAAGAAACAGATCAGAAGAACGTATCTGACAAATACCTTCAAAGGAGATTACATTGCCCACGACATCTTCGGTGTCGTCCGGCAGCGCAGGCAGATACATGGAATCGCGCCGGCTGAATTTCAGCAGTGTGCCCAGTTTCTCCTTGGCTCTCTCCTCGTCCCTCCGAATTGGAAGAATGCGGAGCAGCGACGCATGAGCCGTCCTACCAGGCACCAGATCACAGGACGAATTCAGCACCGCGAATTTGGGCATTCTCGCGATGCGTTCCCCATAGAAATACGCTGCCTCGGTCTGAACAATGTCACCCTGCAGGACGGAGAACCGGTCATCTGGGGTGTCAAACCCGAGGGCCGAAGTCTCGCTGTAGTCAATCGGCTTACGAACAATCGCGTTCACCGCGTTCCAAACTTCCAGCCGCCCTTTCGTGCCAGCCAGTCCATTGGAAAAAGCCTGAACAGCCTGGATCGCCTCCTCGCTGTGCGAGATCGATCGCAACTGCCGTTCAAGCTCTCCAAGTGACGATGCCATGTTTAGAACCGGGGCCTCGGGATCGCAGCATTCTCCAGATTGAATCCGTCCGCCGCCTGCGAATCAATCTCTTCCTGTGTCAGTTGAAACGCATCATGCCCGTCGCGCGTCGGCAAAACGGGAGACCCGGCAAACAAGGCGGCCGAGTGAATCAGAAGCTCGACATGTTCCTGATCGGGATGCTTGGCGACAACTTTGGCAGCCTGGATAATGACGTTCAGGCCCTGCTGGAGCCGGCGCACATCCGTAGCCAGTCCGACGAGATGCTGGAAATCGGCATCGCGCAGGACACGGTAAGTGATACCTTTGCCAACGAGCGTACCAACGCCGTGCTCGGGGATCTCCTCAAGCGTGGTATTTCCCCCTTTGCGGAACTTCTCGAACGAGTTCCAGGTCGGTCCCGGAACAAGGGCCAGGGCGGAAGGGCGGGCAAGCGTGGTGGACATGGTGAAACCTCCACGAAAAGAGTAGCACAACTCCAACGATATTCCAACGAGATCGTTGTGATATCGTTGCCTGGGATTGGTATCGAGATCGTGGGAGAGCAGAAACCCGAAGGTCATCTTCAGCAAGTTTTCCGTTGAGCCGACATTGCCGGCATCTGTCCTCCAACCCAAATCCAACCCAAAATACCAATGCCTTGAATCTGTTTACAACTATTTAGCACGCTTCAACCCAACCATGCTATCTAACTCGTTGATACTAAGTTACTTGCGTCGCTCATAATCTAAAGGTCGGCGTTTCGTGTCCACCCTCCGCGAGCCAAAAATATCTATTTTTTCAATAATTTAGACCAACCTGCAACGTCACGAATTTGCCGAGAGCCAATGCAGCATCATCTGATATGACGTGATTCCCATTCTTCCTGAGCTATGCACTTGTGCGGTAACAATCGTCGGTTCCAGTGCCATACCGTACTTGGGGCAGCTGCCCGGACCCGTTTGTCTGATCTCGGGATGCGTTGGGCAGGTGTATTTCCCTTTCGGCTCGGTTTTCGCCTCCGATTGCGACGGTGCTGGTACTGATCGAAGCTGAGAGTCTCTTCAACGGTGGGACCGCTGCAGTTGCTTTTGGCATAGTCGTTGCCTTGGCTTCTGGGCAGCATCTCATACCGCAAGGGATTTCCGCGATGCTCGCGAAGACAATCCTGGGAGGCATCTTTAAGCACGGTCAATCAGCCTGACGCCGTCTCCGTCATGATTTTCACGATCGTGTCCTCCACTTCCTTCGCGATCCCTTCCAGTTGCGGCGAGTCGAACATCCCAAGAAGAATGGTTGGCCTGAGAGATGCCAATATAGTCTTGCCGCCCTCCTCGTAAATGGAGATCCGGCATGGCAGGGCGGTAGAGACGCTCATGTTCTGGTCGAGAACCTTCTTCGCTTGTTGCGGTTGACAGACCTCGAATATCAGGCATTCACGTTCAAACTCCACGCCCTTCTTCACCATAGTCTCTTTGAGATTGTGAACCTGCATCACGCCGAATTGATTGGCCTGAACGGCGGCATGCAACGCCGTCGCAGTTTCGCTCACTGTCTTGCCAGTGGATGTTTTGACGAGCATTTTCCCAATCACGATTCGCACCTCGATTCGCATGAATGTATTCAACGTGCGACTATTTCTTGGATAGTTTGCCAACGATGAAGAACAGAAGGGCCACCACCACTATGGTGGTCACCCCCCAGATCCATATCCCGCCACCCATCCATCCGTAACTGCCGTTCATCATAGGATCTCTTTCCGCGCCGTTGCTACGACTTGATCGTGCGCATCCGTGCTGCTACACAAAGCCTCATCGACCTTAGGATTTAGCCGCAGCAGCAGTGGCCACTCTTCGGCTTCCCCGCCTGTTTGTCCAGGTATTGCGCTGGATTCTTATCGAACTTCTCTTTGCACGCGGAGCCGCAGAAGTAATAAGTCTGTCCAGCGTGCTCAGTGTGCCCAGCGGCGTTAGCCGTCTCAACTTCCATGCCGCAAACCGGATCTTTCACAGCGGTAGTGCTGCTCATAGGAATCTCCTTGGTTCGTGAATATGGGTCGGTTGCGCCTCAACTATTGACTGGTAGTTGTCAGCTGCGCATTCCGATTGTCCTGAGAATATCGTCTCGCTCATAAACGGTCCCATTTGAAACTTCTCACTTCTGATATCGGCAGGACTGGTCGCTTTTGCTCGGGACGGCAATTGCACCTTGGCCAAAACCATGGGACGAACGGAGCCTGCCACCAGCGATTCATAGTTTCGTCGTCCGTAGTCTCAGGGCATTGCCGATCACCGAGACGGAACTGAAGCTCATGGCAGCAGCAGCGATCATCGGGTTCAGCAACAACCCAAATGCCGGGAACAGCACGCCCGCCGCGAGCGGAACCCCGACTGCGTTGTAGATGAAAGCGAAGAATAGATTCTCGCGAATGTTGCGCATGGTTGACTTGCTGAGGTGCCGGGCGCGGAGAATGCCGCGCAAATCGCCCTTCAATAAAGTGATTCCGCCAGCCTCCATTGCCACATCCGTGCCAGTTCCCATGGCTATCCCGATGTCAGCCTGGGCTAGCGCTGGCGCGTCGTTGACTCCATCGCCGGCCATCGCCACCACCGCGCCATTCTTCTGGCGCTCTTTGACGACCTCCGCTTTCTTTTGAGGCAGCACGTCAGCATAAAACTCGATACCGAGCTTATCCGCGACTGCCTTGGCGGTAGTCGCGTTGTCTCCCGTAACCATGATGATCGCCAGGCCAGCTGCTCGCAGTTCGCGGATCGCATCCGGCGTCGATTCTTTGATTGGATCGGCGACGCCCACGATGCCCGCCGCCTTTCCATCTACGGCGATCAGCATCACCGTCTGGCCCTCTTTGCGCAGTGCTTCAGCCCGATCGAGCAGCGGGGTGGGATCTACGGATAGATCACGGAACAACTCCGCATTCCCGACTGCGACCTGTTTGCCTGAGACGGTTCCCTTCACACCCTTTCCGGTCGTGGAGTTGAACCCATCCACATCAGTCAGGACGAGCTTCTTTGCTTCCGCGCCCTTTACGATGGCCGCCGCCAAAGGGTGTTCGCTGGAGCGCTCAAGGCTGGCGACAAGTTGCAGCAAACCGGATTCGTCGATGCCCGGCTGGGGAATGACGGAACTCAGGGTTGGCTTGCCTTCGGTAAGGGTTCCCGTCTTGTCGATGATGAGTGTGTCTACCTTGCCAAATATCTCAAGTGCCTCCGCATTGCGGATGAGAATACCGGCGCGCGCTCCGCGGCCTGTGCCCACCATGATCGCCATGGGTGTGGCGAGCCCTAGAGCGCACGGACAAGCCACGATCAGGACGGCAACGGCATTGACGAGAGCATGAGCGAATCGCGGTTGAGGACCGGCGAAGAACCACACGGCAAAGGTGACGATGGCCGCAACGATTACGGTCGGCACAAAGTACGACGACACTCGATCCGCCAGCCGCTGAATCGGCGCCCGCGAACGCTGCGCTTCACTGACCATCTTCACAATTTGCGACAACAGCGTGTCAGCCCCAACGCGCTCCGCGCGCATGACAAACCCGCCGGTTCCGTTGACCGTCCCGGCCGTCACTTTCGCATCCTTGTCCTTTTCAACGGGGATGGGTTCACCGCTGATCATTGATTCATCAACAGAACTGTGGCCTTCAACGACTGTGCCATCGACGGGCACCTTTTCGCCGGGACGCACACGGAGCCGGTCGCCAACCTGCACCTGGTCGAGTGGCACGTCGGCTTCGCCACCTTTATCGTCCAGCCTTTTGGCAGTCTTTGGAGCCAAGCCAAGCAGCGCGCGAATCGCACTGCTGGTCTGGCTGCGTGCGCGCAACTCCATCACCTGACCTAACAGAACAAGTGCAACAATGACCGCAGCCGGCTCGAAGTACACATCGATTTGGCCGCTGCCGACGCGAAATGACGCTGGAAAGATTTGAGGAACGGCGGTTGCGAAGACACTATAGACGTAAGCTGTGCCTGTGCCGAGTGCGATCAGCGTAAACATGTTGAGGCTGCGATGCATGATTGATTGCCAACCCCTGACGAAGAAAGGCAGAGCGCACCAGAGGACCACCGGCGTCGCCAGAGCGAACTCGATCCACGCCCACGTTGCTGCCGAAAGCGCGTGTTGCATTGGCATGGAAGGTAGAAATGAAGAGACCATCAGCGCCAGCATCGGCACAGCGAGTGCGACGCTGATCCATAGCCGCCTCGTCATATCAGCCAATTCCGGACTAGCGTCTTCCGCGGTCGGTTCCCGAGGTTCGAGCGCCATCCCGCAGATAGGGCACGAACCTGGTGCGTCACGCACGATTTCAGGATGCATGGGGCAGGTATATTCGATGCCCTTGGCTGGTGCGGAAACGGCAACAGGTTCGAGCGCCATTCCACACTTTGGACAGCTACCTGGGCCTGCCTGTTTGATCTCTGGATGCATGGGGCAGGTGTATTCCCCTTGCGGCTCGGGCTTGGCAGGCGGATGCGAGGAAGCAGCATCCGGTTTGGCCAAGGCATATTTCTCAGGCGCGGCGCGGAACTTTGCGGCGCAACCCTGACTGCAGAAGTAGACTGTTGCGCCTTGACGTTGAGCGCTTGCCGCAGCCTTCGACGGATCGACCTTCATCCCGCAAACGGGATCGTGTTCTTCAGCCCGCTTCATCTCTCGATTGTGAACCTGTTCGCTCATCTCTCCCTGTGCCTTTCTGCACAGGGAGCGGGGCTGCTCAAACTCAGCATGAACGAGCCTGAGTTTCAAGCAAAGGCACTTTGGTTCGGTGTAGTCAGGGTGTTGCAACCGAAGTATTCTGAATATTCGACGGAAGTTCCGGGCCAACTTGGACGAATGGGAAGCAGGGGAACGCATGGAGTACCAATTCCAAACCGGAACTTTGCTGCTTTTGATCGCAGCCGTCGTGGCCATGCTGACCAGGCGGCTAAAGCTTCCCTACAGCGTTGGCCTCGTGGTGGCGGGAATACTTCTTGCTGTGCTGCCGTTTGCGCCTAACATCCAACTGACTAAAGACCTCATTTTCACTGCATTGCTTCCCCCGCTTCTCTTCGACGCCGCGTATTACATTGATTGGAATCAATTGCGCCGGGACTTTTCTGTGGTTGTTGTACTGGCAACACTTGGAGTAATTTTCTCTGCGACCATAACTGCGGCGGGAATGCACTTTCTAGCGAAGTGGCAATGGATGAGTGCACTTGTGTTTGGCGCGCTCATTGCTGCGACTGACCCGGTTTCAGTCATTGCCACGTTCAAGGAAGCAAAGGCTCATGGTCGCTTGCTGGTACTGATCGAAGCTGAGAGTCTCTTCAACGACGGCACCGCTGCAGTTGCTTTTGGCATAGTCGTTGCCTTGGCTTCTGGGCAGCATCTCACATCGCTAGGGATTTCCGCGATGCTCGCGAAGACAATCCTGGGAGGCATCCTTTG
>PLXP01000110.1:50097-51906 GCA_003151435.1 Acidobacteriaceae bacterium | reverse complement strand
CCTTAGTTATGCGCGGTTGTATATTTGCTACGTGACTCCTATCATTCCGGTGTCCAGTATGGGAGATTCGATCTGAATAGAATCTCGAACACCATTATCGCCATTCGAGGCACGCGAGGACGCGCTCCCCGGCTTGGCTTCTCAGAGGGAGGCTGGCATGCGGCGGAAGGGCTAGTTCTCGCGCGCTATTTCATGTTCACTCAGGTGTATTTCCATAAGACGCGAGTAGCTTACGATGTTCATCTCAAAGGCGCGCTTTCGGATATTCTGCCAGGAGGGAAATTTCCTCGCCCGATCGCAGGAGAACTTGAGGAATTCTTGAAGTGGGACGACTGGAGAGTTTTGGGCGAATTGTCTGCAGGAAAAGGCGGAGAACACGGGAAACGCCTCGTCGACCGGAATCATTTCAGGCTTGCATACAACAGCCCTGAGATCGCGGGTACGGAAGATCTTGCGTTCCTAGATTTGATCAAGGAAAAGCTCAAAGACCTGATTGTCAGCGTCGAGGAAGCCTCAAAGAACTGGTACAAAACGGGCGTAACAGATATTCCTATCGTCAGTGATTTGGATCCCACGTTGGTTCAGCCATTATCCCAGTTCTCGAATGTGGTACGTAGCATGAAATCCAATAATCAAGTTCTTCTTTACGTCCGTCGTGAGGACTCGGAACAAGCGAACAGAATCGTCAGACAGGAGAGGGAAAATGAACGAACGCGACAAGGCACGTCTTAGTTTGATTCCTGTGCTCGCTGAAAATCATCCCGCCCATCACATTGGTCGTACTGCGCTCATGAAGTACATGTATTTTTTGCAGACCTTGCGCGCTGTGCCACTCGGATACAACTTCTCCATGTACTCGTATGGACCATTTGATTCGGATGTGCTGGCAGACTTGAGTACAGCTGAGGCGATGAATCTTGTCTCCTCCTCTCAAGTTTCCTTCATGGGGGGATATGGGTACAGAATCCAGCCTGCTGAGGGTGCGGGACGATTGAAACACGAAGCGAGAGAGTTTCTTTCGACACATCAAAAGGATATCGATTGGCTTCTGAGGGAATTTGGGACTCTCAATAGCGCTGAATTAGAGCTTGCAAGCACAATTGTTTATGTCGACCGAGAATTCCAGGATATGGGAATAACCGGTGAACGCGCTCAGTTGATTGGTTTGGTGAATGAGATTAAGCCGCACTTCCGAAGAGATCAGGTCGAGAGGTCATTCGAATCCCTTCGGCAAAAGGGCCTTCTTCTCACAATTGACGCATAGGTGACAGGTCCCCCTTCGAAAGCCTTTCTTTACGAATATGTGCTGCCAATCCCAAACCCGAATTCTCATGGCCGGGTACCCTAGGTTTCGCCTCCGAGACCTGGGATATCACAAGTCTCAAGGCCCTGAGTGCTTCACAACCCGTTCGTGCAAGTTGCGACACGATCAAATGTCTTTGAGAATGTCCTCTTTGGCGACCTGCTTATGCGCAGCGATATCGGAGAGAATCGCGTTCAGCGTCCCAACTCTCAACGCTGTATGCGCGGGAACAGCGATGCGGTGGGGAGTTGGGTGCTGAGTTTGCAGTATGACGTGACTGCCAACCTGATGGATCCGCCGATATCCCCACAGCTTGCAGAGGTGCCTGACCAGGTCATCCCCGCTCAGGTCGCGCGGCAGCTTCATGCCACTGCCAGCACTTCATCTCGAACCAGACGCAGACGGATCGAAGCAGGCGACGCGGAATCGAAGTAGTACGCCTGAACCGCCTCACGCACATTGGCCTTCAGTTCGTCCCAATTGCCGGCTTGCGTGAAGATGCTCTC
>PLXP01000110.1:0-50076 GCA_003151435.1 Acidobacteriaceae bacterium | reverse complement strand
AGCTGAGTCGCCGACATCTCATACCCCCACCGCGACTTGTCACTAGAATAGTGACTGACCATGCCGCTGCTCGATCCCATACCGTCTCCCGTCGCCGACGCCGACTTTGCCGCTCTCGAGTGGGGGCCGCTGCTGGCGCTGGTGGCCGGTTTTGCTGCCTCGCCCGTTGGACGGGCCGCAATTCTCGACCTCAAGCCCTCCGCCGACCAAGACTGGATCGCCCGCCAGCATCAACTCACCGGCGAAGTTCGATTGTTGCTGGAAGAGCAGGTTTCCATTCCGCTGGGGGGCTTGTTCGACCCTACGCAACTCGCCGCCAAGGCACAGATTCCCGGCGCCGCGCTGGAAGCCAACGAACTGCAAGCGGTGGCCCGGCTGGCCAACGACATTGCCGCGTGGCAAGCGTTGCTGCAAACTCCGCCGGCAAGGGTGGTGGGCCGGCTTCCGGGACTCTCGTCGCTCTCGGCCTCGCTCTCAAGCAGCCTGCGCCCACTGGCCGAATCGATCGAGCGCAAGATTCAGCCGGACGGCTCGCTCGCCGACGACGCGTCGCCTGAGCTGGGCCGGATTCGCCGCGACCAGGAACGCCAGCAGCGCCAGATTGAAGAGAGCCTTCGCGCCGCGCTACGCAAGCTCTCCTCGGACGGCGCCACGCAGGACGATGTCATCACCATTCGAGGCGATCGCTTCGTGATTCCCGTTCGCGCAGAGCTCAAGCGGCGCGTCTCGGGCGTGGTGCACGGGGCAAGTTCGTCGGGCCTCACTGTTTATGTGGNNACCATCGAGCAGAACAACGAACTGGTCAGATTGCTGGAAGAGGAGCAAGGCGAGATTCACCGCATCTTTGTCGCCCTCACCCGCCAGGTGGGCGGCTACTCCCAAGCGCTGGTGGAAGGCGCGCGCGTGCTCGCCCTGGTCGACAGCCTGCAGGCTCGCGCCCGCTTCGCACGCGACTACGACTGCGTGGCCCCCACCATGACGCCCGACGTCATGCACCTCGAAGCAGCGCGGCATCCGCTGCTGGAGAAGCGTCTGCGCGCGGCCGGCGCCAGGCATAACACGGGCGTTGTTCCCCTCACGCTGGAGCTGACCCACGAACACCGCCAGCTCATTATCAGCGGCCCCAACACAGGCGGAAAAACCGTTACGCTCAAGACTACGGCGCTGCTGGCCATGATGGCGCAGGCAGGGTTGCCGGTCCCCGCCACCGCTGCCAGTTTTCCGGTCTTTCACGCCTTCCTCGCCGACATTGGCGACGCGCAATCCATTGAGGCAGCGCTGTCTACCTTCTCCGCGCACATCACCAACCTCGATCGCCTCTCGCGGCTTGCGGATACGTATTCGCTGGTGCTGCTGGACGAGCTGGGATCGGCCACCGATCCGGAAGAAGGCTCGGCTCTCGCCGTCGCAGTGGCCAGCTTTTTTCTCACCGCGGGTGCGTGGTCGCTGATCTCCACGCACCACACGTCGCTCAAGGTCTACGCCGCCAATACTCCCGGCGTGCTGAATGCAGCGGCCGGCGTGGATGAAGTGACGCTGGTTCCCAACTATCAATTGCGGCTCGGAGTGCCGGGGGCGTCCGCCGGCATCCAGACCGCGGAGCGGCTGGGCCTCAACGCAAGCATCATTGTCGCGGCGCGCCAGCGGCTGGGCTCGCAGCAGGTGGATATTGCGCGGTTCCTCGACCGCCTGCACAAGGAGCTGACGCAGCTTGAAGAGGATCGAAAGGCCGCACGCGAGCAGCAGTACGCGCTTAACCAGGAGCGCGCCAAGCTTGCCCGCGAGGGTGATGTGGAGCTGCGCAACCGCACGCGCGAACTGGAAACCAAGCTGGCGTCGCTGCTGAAGGATTTTGAATTCCAGATGCGCGAGACGGTGCGCGCCATTGAAGATCGCGCCGCGCAACAGAAGCTGTCAAAGGAAGCGGAACGCCGCATGTTGCGCCTGCGACGCGAGTTTCAGGAGAGCTTCAACCAGACCGTGGTGGCGCATCGCACGGGCGCCGACCAGGGAGACGCGAATGCGCAGCCGCACATCGTGCGGCACGTGGCGGCCGGCGACCAGGTGCGGCTCAAGTCGATGAACAAAATCGCCACGGTGCAGCGCGAAGTGGAGAAGGATCTTTTTGAAGTCGCTCTCGGCCCCATCAAGATGCGGGTCAAACGCGACGACATTGCCGAAGTGGTGAAAGCGGCGGAGTCGCGCATCATGGAACGGGCCGATCCGCTGGCCGCAGCTCGTCAGCAGAAGAACGTGCACGTGACCGTGACCAGCGCCAACACCGACGAGATGCGCATGGAGATCAACCTCATCGGCCGCACTGTCGACGAAGCCACCGAGGAGTTGGAAAAGTATCTGGACCGCGCGTTTCTGGCGGGGCTGCCGCGCGTCCGCGTGATTCACGGGCACGGGGCGGGGATATTGCGGCGGGGGGTGCGGGAATTTCTGAAGGGCCATCCGCATGTGGCCACGCTCGCAGAAGCGCCGCAGAATGAGGGCGGGCAGGGGGCGACGCTGGTGGAGCTGAGGCAGTAGTTGCAAGCGTGCTGCGGGTAGCATCGCGTCGTGTGACAATTTATTGACAATTCCATGCCCTCGGACCCCTTATGATCAAGTCCAGCCTACCTTCGAGGGGGATTGTCGTGCGCAAATTGAGCTTGTTCCTGATGCTGTCGATCGCGACTGTGATGGCAGTCGCGCAGTCGGCCAGCATCTACGACTTCACGTTGAAATCCATTGACCACCAGCCCGTCAGTCTCAAGAGCTACAGCGGAAAGGCCGTGCTGCTGGTGAATGTGGCCAGCCGTTGCGGATTTACGCCACAGTACGCGGGGCTCGAAGCGCTCTACGAGAAGTACAAGGACCGCGGCCTGGTCATCGTCGGCATCCCGGCCAACAACTTCGCCTCCCAGGAGCCAGGCACCGAGGAGGAGATCAAGAAGTTCTGTAGCAGCAAGTACAACGTGACCTTCCCCATGATGGCCAAGGTCTCGGTGCTCGGTGACGATGAAACCCCGCTGTATAAGTTCCTCACCGACAAATCGGCGAACCCGCAGATCGGCGGAGACATCAAGTGGAATTTCACCAAGTTCCTCTTCGATCGCAACGGCAAGCCGGTCGCGCGGTTCGAACCGAACGTCACTCCCGATTCGCCGCAGGTCCAGGCTGCCATCGAATCCGCGCTCGGGCAATAGCTTGACGACAGTCATTGCAAAGCGGAGCGCAGGTGCGAGCCGGCCGCATCATCGCTGTTGAAGAGAAAGATGAAGGCCTCGAAGGATCAACCTTCGAGGCCCCATTCAGTACTGATCCGCGCGGCTCGTTCCGCGAACAACGCTAACTCAGCAGGTGGTTACGCCATCGCCTCGCGGGTCATCGGCTCGAAACGCAACTGGTTCGATTTGCGGTCTACGTCGATGCGGACGTGCGCGCCGTGCAGGACTTCGCCGTCGAGGATCTTCATGGCCAGCGGGTCCTGAATCATGCGCTGCAATGCCCTCTTCAGCGGACGCGCCCCGTACGCCGCATCCGACCCTGAAGCCAGAATCAGTTGCCGCGCCGGCTCGGTGAGCTCCAGCGAAATCGCGCGATCTTCCAGCATCTTGCGCAGTTCGTCCAGCCGCAATTCGAGGATCTCGCTCATCTGCGCGTGGCCCAGCGAACGGAAGATGACCGTGTCGTCCACGCGGTTGAGGAACTCCGGACGGAAGTGCTCACGCAGGACGCGCATCACGCTCTCGCGCGCCATCTCGTAATCGTGTTCGCTCTTGAGCGCGTCGCCCAGCAGCAGTTGCGCGCCCAGGTTCGACGTCATGATCAGCACGGTGTTTTTGAAGTCCACCGTGCGGCCCTTCGCGTCGGTCAAACGCCCGTCATCCATCACCTGCAGCAGGATGTTGAACACATCCGGATGCGCTTTCTCGATCTCGTCGAACAGGATCACCGCGTAGGGCCTGCGCCGCACGGCCTCGGTCAACTGGCCGCCCTCGTCGTAGCCCACATAGCCCGGAGGCGCGCCGATGAGCCTCGCCACGGCGTGTTTCTCCATGTACTCGCTCATGTCGATGCGAATCATGGACTGCTCGTCATCGAAGAGGAACTCAGCCAACGCGCGCGCGGTCTCTGTTTTCCCCACGCCCGTGGGTCCGAGGAAGATGAACGAGCCGATGGGGCGCTTGGGATCGCTGAGCCCCGCGCGCGAGCGGCGGATGGCATTCGCGACCACCGTCAGCGCCGCGTCCTGGCCAATGACGCGCTCGCGCAGACGTGTTTCCATCTGCACCAGCTTCTTCACTTCTCCCTCAAGCATGCGCGACACGGGAATTCCTGTCCACTTGCTCACGATGCCGGCGATATCCTCTTCGTCGACTTCTTCTTTCAACATGCGCGCCATGCCCGTATTGCCGTCCTGGAGCGCATTCAGCTTTTTCAGCTCCGCTTCCATTTTGGGCAGCTCGCCATATTGGATCTGCGCGGCGCGATCAAGCATTCCCTTGCGCGTCTGCTCTTCGGCCTCGAAGCGCAGCGCCTCGATCCGTTTCTTCAATTCACTCATCCGCGTGATGGCGTCGCGCTCCTTCGTCCACCGCGAACGCAGAGCCGTGATCTGCTCCTTGTGCGCGGCCACATCGCGCTCCACTACTTCGAGCCGCTCGCGGCTGTTGGCATCGGTCTCGCGCTTCAACGCGGCGCGTTCAATCTCGAGGGAAGTGGTCTCGCGCTCCAGTTGATCGATCTCCGTGGGCACCGACCCAATCTGAATGGCTAGCGAAGCCGCGGCTTCATCCACCAGGTCGATGGCCTTGTCGGGCAGGAACCGGTCACTGATGTAGCGATGCGACAGCGTTGCAGCCGCCACAATCGCGGCGTCCTTGATGCGCACATTATGGTGGGCTTCGTAGCGCTCTTTCAGCCCGCGAAGAATCGCGATCGTGTCTTCCACGTTCGGTTCGCCCACGTAGACGATTTGGAAACGCCGCTCCAGAGCGGCGTCCTTTTCGATGTATTTGCGATACTCGTTCAGCGTGGTGGCGCCGATGGCCCGCAGTTCGCCGCGCGCCAGGGCCGGCTTCAACATGTTGCTGGCGTCGATTGCGCCCTCGGCCGCGCCCGCGCCGACCAGCGTGTGCAACTCGTCGATGAAGAGCACAACCTGCCCGTTCGATTCCTCAATTTCTTTGAGCACGGCCTTGAGCCGGTCTTCGAACTCGCCGCGATACTTGGCGCCCGCGAGCATCGAACCGAGGTCGAGCGAGATGACGCGCTTGTCTTTGAGACTCTCCGGTACGTCGCCGGAGACGATGCGGCGCGCCAAACCTTCGACGATGGCCGTTTTGCCGACGCCGGGCTCGCCGATGAGGACAGGATTGTTCTTGGTGCGGCGGCTGAGCACCTGGATGACGCGGCGAATTTCCTCGTCGCGGCCGATCACGGGGTCGAGCTTGCCGCGGCGCGCCAACTCCGTCAGGTCTTTGGCGTATTTTTCCAAGGCCTGGAATTTGCCCTCGGGATTCTGATCCGTCACGCGCTGCGATCCGCGCACCGCGGTCAGCGCCGTCAAAATGGCGTCGTGCGTGGCGCCCAGCGACACCAGCGCCTCGCGCGCCGCATCGCCCTTGAGGTGCGAGGCGCCCAGGAGCAAATGCTCGGTCGAGACGTACTCGTCCTTGAAGTTCGCGGCCTCGCGGAAGGCCTGGTCCACAACCTTGTTGAGGGCCTGGCTGATGCTCGGCTGGGCGGCCGCACCGGACACGCGAGGCAGTTTTTCCTCGATCTGGTGCAGTTCGGTCTCCAGCCGCTCGGTGGGAACACCGATCTTTCCCAGCACTGCGGGAATGACGCCTTCGCGATCCTCAATCAGGGCCAGCAACAAGTGCGTGGGCTGAATCTCAGGATTACCCAGCTCAGCCGCGCGCTCCTGCGCCTGCTGCATCGCCTGCTGCGATTTGACGGTCAGTTTTTCCCAACGAATAGCCATTAGAACTCCAGTTGTCAGTGGTCAGTGGTCAGTGGTCAGTGGTCAGTGGTCAGTGGTCAGTTGTCAGTTGTCAGTGGTCAGTTTCGTTTCGCTGGCCAGTGATCGTTTTGCTCGAATACTACATTCTCGATTGAATCGCTTGCTCGATGTGTCAATCACCCGTTGTCAAGGGTTGGATTCCTGGAATGGGCTGGAGTCGCCTGCAGTCCCCAAAAACAATCGTCAGTTGCCATGCGTTCCGCGCCGGGGCAAGGTGGTTTTCTCACCCCGGCACAGAACTGACAACTGACAACTGATCACTGACAACTGTTCTTCTTACCGCGCACCCACCAGCTCAGGCTCTTCCACCTTGCCGCCCTTGCCAACGTTAATCTTGATCTGCTTGGGCTGGGCTTCGGGCTTCTTCATCAACTCCAGCTTGAGCACGCCCGCGGTGTAGCTGGCACCCACGTTTTCCGTGTCCACCGTGGAAGGGAGCGTGAAGGCGCGGTAGAAGCTGCCATATCGCCGCTCGATGCGGTGGAAGTTCTGCTCCTTCTCCTCGGCCTCGAACTTGCGCTCGCCTTTGACGGTCAGGGTGTGGTTCTCCACCCGCACATCCAGGTCCTTCTCGTCGATGCCGGGAATCTCGAGCTTGAGCACGACCTTCTGGGGGTCTTCATAGATATCGACCGCCGGCACAAAGCTGGCAGTGGCGGTGGGGTCATTCTCGCCATTCATGTCGCGGAACAGGGAATTCACGCGATTCTGCAGTGCAACGACTTCACGATACGGGTCCCAACGAGAGATTGTCATCACGATATTCCTCCGAATCAGTTGAAATGTTTGCGGCCGGGGAGTGTAGCTCCGGGCCGTTCACTTCATCCGATAACGAGTATAGCACCAGAGATGCATAAAATATGAGTGTGTCGTACTCATATACGGAATTCAGTTGATATCTGCCTCTAAATCAATGGCTTGCCCCGTCCAGGCGCTCGGACGATCACTCTCAAAGGCGGATCGCGCCACCCCTCGTGGCCTCTCGCTACAGGATTCCCGGCAGCCAATCAACCCCTTACAATAGAGACAGATGACGCATCTTCCCGCTTTCATGACCTGGTCGTGGGCATGGCTGATCGTTGCCGCGTTTCTGGCCGGAGTGCTCAACGCCGTGGCCGGCGGGGGCTCGTTTTTGTCCTTCCCGGCCATGCTCGGTACGGGTATGCTGCCGGTCCAGGCCAATGCCACCAATACGGTAGCGCTGTGGCCGGGCCAGCTTACGTCCATCGCCGCCTATCGGGAAGACATTCGCAAGAACCCGCACCTCGTGGTCCCCATGGCCCTCGCCGGGCTGTTGGGAGGAACTGCCGGCGCCCTGGTGCTGCTGCACACGCCGCAAACCACATTTCTCCACCTGGTTCCGTGGCTGCTGCTGTTCGCGGCCACCATATTTGCGCTGAGCGGCCCCGTTTCCCGCTGGATGGAACGCCGCAGGGGAAGCCTGGTGCACGGCGACCGGAAGCCGCACCGGATGCTCGTCTTTCTCTGCACAATCGTGGTGTGTTTTTATATCGGATATTTTGGCGCGGGGGCCGGTTTTCTGATCATTACGCTGTTGTCGCTGTTCGGCTATCAGGACATGAACGAGATCAACGCCTTGAAGGTGGTTGCCACTTCGATGGCCAATGGCATCGCGTTCCTGCTATTCGTCTTTGGCGGCTGGGTGGAGTGGCGCTACTGCCTGCTGGCGATGGTGGCGTGCGCCATCGGCGGGTACACGTCCGCCCGTTTTGCACGACTGATTCCGCAGCCGGTGCTCCGCGGCCTGGTGATCGCCATTGGGTTTGGGATGTCGGCGTGGTTCTTCTGGAAGAAGTGAAAAATGCCGGGAATAGGGAACAGAAAGCAGGCAACGCAAGCCGCTAACCTGCTAACTCGCTACCTTTATGATGAACCCACAATTCTCGATCAAACCTGCCATCAACTGATCCCCGTTCCCTCGTACCTTATTCCCCGTTCCCTTAGAATAGAAACATGAGCCACGAAGGCATCCGCATTGCAACCCGGGAAGAGACCGCTAAAGAAGCCGAGGCGGAACGCCCCCTGCCGCGCATCGCCATTACTCCGGAGAAGGTTCGCGTGCTTTTGACGGAGGGCAAGGGCCTGGAGATCGATTGGGTGGATGGGCACCGGAGCGCATGGAGTTTTGTGTGGCTGCGCAATGGCTGCCCCTGTGCCACCTGCATTGAGGAGCGCAAGACCGAGGGCCGCAAGGCGGGACAGCCCAAGGCCAAGCCTGCCGAATTGCTGCCCATGTATTCCCCGCCCGTGAAGCCCGCCAGCGCCCAAGCGGTGGGCCGCTACGCGCTCCAGTTCAACTGGCTCGATGGGCACTCGGCAGGTATCTACTCATGGGAGTACCTGCGCCGCAGTTGCCAGTGCCGCGAGTGCACCTTTGCTGCCGCCGAGACCATCGGTACACCCAACTAGCAGCCCCCTCCTATTGGCTTTTCCGCGGCACCGAAAGGTGCGCCTCAGCGCTGTACGAACGAGCATCGAAGGTCTTGAGTGGGTCCTGGATATGACTCTGGTTGTGTTCACCGCGCTGCTGTTTGTGGGATCGCTGGCCGCGGGCGCTCTGGGCTCGCTGACCGGGCTGGGTGGCGGCGTGGTCCTGGTTCCGCTGATGACACTGGTGTTTCACGTCGACATCCGCTACGCGATCGGAGCCTCGCTCATCTCCGTCATTGCCACTTCTTCCGGCGCGGCGGCGGCCTATGTGCGGGAAGGATTTTCCAGCGTACGTATCGGGATGTTTCTGGAAGTGGCCACCACGATCGGCGCGATTTTCGGTTCGTTTCTGGCGACACACATTCATACGCAGGCGCTGGCCATCATCTTCGGCGCGGTGCTGATTTATTCTGCCTACCTCTCCTGGCAGCAGGCGCGCAATCCAGTGCCGGACATGGGGAAGGGTAGCCCGTGGTCAGACAAGCTGAAGCTGTCGGGCGAGTATCCCGGCCGCGACGGGAAGCCCTGCCGCTATGAAGTGGAGCACATACCGGGCGGCGCCGCCATGATGTTTGGCGCGGGCACGCTTTCAGGACTGCTCGGTATCGGTTCGGGCGCGGTGAAAGTGCTGGCCATGGACCGCATCATGAAAGTGCCTTTCAAGGTGTCCACGACCACGAGCAACTTCATGATCGGCGTAACAGCAGCCGCCAGCGCCGGCATCTATCTGCACCGCGGCTTTATCGACCCGGGACTCGCGTTTCCCGTGATGCTGGGCGTGCTATGCGGTTCGCTGGCCGGAGCGCGCTACCTGGTGAGAGCGCGCGTCTCTTTGCTGCGCACGGTCTTTACCTGGGTCATTCTGGCGCTGGGCGTGGAGATGATCGCCAACGGGGTGATGAAGCTATGACGACATTCCAACGGGCTGGCGCGCACTCACTGAAATTCGACGATCGGCGGATGGAGATCGCCATGGGGCGGCTGCTGCAGGTGGGCGTTCTGCTGGCGTCGTTCGTGGTGCTGGTTGGGGGCGTGCTCTACGTTCGCGCGCACCATGCGACGGCTCCCAATTACCGCGTATTTTCAAGCGCGCCGGCGGATCTGCGGAGCTTGCGCGGCCTGGGTCACGGCATTGCGGCAGCAGATCCGGCAGCCATCATTCAGTTGGGAGTGCTGCTGCTGATTGCGACCCCGGTGGCGAGGGTGGTGTTCGCGCTGGTGGCGTTCGCTATCGAGCGCGACAAGCTCTATGTCGCGGTGAGCCTTACGGTGTTGGCCGTGTTGATCTTCGGATTCTTTCGATCACAATAAGGAGCGCCTGAACGGTAGGCGGCCTGACTGGGTGCGGATCATTAGCGACTTATAGCCGACTGCGAAAAACGTCCCTCCATCGTGCCGGACTGCTTTTCACAGGAGAGTGCCTCCAATAAGGGTGAGGGCGCATTTTGGGTTCACATGAATCCTAGTCTCTGTCGGGCCGGGGTTCGTGGTTTCCCACCCTTCGCAAAATGCGCGAAGGGTGGGGCCCGGATTTGTGGTTGGGGAGAGGAAAACAAACCGAGGGAGGGCCACCCGCCGCGTCAAGGAAAGAGGGAGTTGGCGCGGTTTGAAGGACCAAGAGATGTCGACCTGCGGTGCGACGTGTGAGGGGGCCTGGTAAAACGTCAAAAGTCGGCCCGCGATGCGTCGAAACGGGGCAAGAAATGCCGTGGAAGGCGGCGGAATTGGGGGTTCGCAGGAGTTTTTGAGGGCATTGTTTGGAGCTTCTTTGGAGGGTTGTTGGCGCGATGGGAGGGAGGGGAAGGGTGACCGGGATTTGAAACGCCGAAAGGTCGGGGTTCGTGGTCTCCCACCCGGACTTGGTGGGTCAGGGTTGGCCTCCCGCCGCGGTGGGTGGGAGGAGAAGGGTGACTAGGACTTCAAGCGCCGAAGGGTTGGGGTTGGTGGTCTCCCACCCTTTCGCGGTGAGACTGCGAAAGGATGGAACACCCGGAGTTGGTGGGTCAGGGTGGGCCTCCCGCCCGGTGTAGCGATAGCAGGGCAGGCTCAAGTCGTCGTCGAGCCACTCGCCCAGCCCGGCAGCAGAGAACCCGCCGCCAAAGCTCCGGCGCCTGCCATAAAGCTACGCCTGGTGAAAAGATCGCAAGCAAATGCCCTGGCCGTTCCCCCCGAATCCCGATCTGGTTTGGTGTCGGGGGAATTCTACCAGCGGGGCTGTTCTGTCGCCACGCCCTTGTTGACGAAGACGCGATTGCGGCCTGCTCGCTTGGCGCCGTACATCGCCTCGTCTGCCTCACGCAGCAAAGTATCGATGTCGATGCTTCGTCCATTCAATTCGGCGAGTCCGATGGAAACGCTCACGCAAACCTGGTCACCGCCTTGTGAGGAGACGCAGGCATCGGCCACTGTGGTGCAGACCCTTTGTGCGACCTCGAAAGCTTCGTCGCCGCCCGTCTCGACAATCAGGGCTGCGAACTCTTCTCCACCGATGCGTCCCAGGATATCTTCGTCGCGCAGGCCGTGGCGAATGACGGATGACACTCGCTTGAGAACGAGGTCACCCGTGCTGTGTCCCCAGGTATCGTTGGTGGCTTTGAAGTGGTCGATGTCGATGACCAGCAGCGCGACCGGCCGTTGAAAACGGATGGCTCGCGTCAACTCGCGTTCGGCCAGTTCAATGAACCGGCGGCGATTGCAGAGTCCTGTCAGGTAGTCCGTCTGGGCTTCAACCTTGTACTGCTTTTTGAGTTCCTGTTCGACCTCAAATTTCTTCTGGACCAGAATCAGATTCATTGCGGCCCGTTGGGCGCCGCGGAGTGTTTGGCGCGCGCGGGAGTGCAGGATCAGGGCGAAGAGGCCTCCGATCACCAGACCGTCTATGACCAGGGTCTGCACGGCGCTCAGGTTGACTTTGGAGGCAATCCAATCGTTTCGGCTGGCAAGCCAGAACACCGCGTTATTCAAGAAAATTGAGACAAAGAAGACTTGTAAGTAACGCCTTCTGGGCGTGCTTTCTTTGCGCAGGGAAAAGGCCACGACAACAAAATAGATCCAGGTGATCTTGATGACGACCGCATTGCCGTTGATGGCAAAGGCATTGTAACCAAGAACGTAGGCTGCGAGCAGAATGGGGAAGGTGAAGGGCAGCAGCGTGAGGCCGCGCATCAGGAGAGCCGGCGGCTCATAAGGCTTGAAAAGGCGGCGGCAGAAAAGCAGGCTGGTGAAGCTGATGGCAAGATAGAGAATTGCGTTCAGCCAATCTGCCACATAAGGAAAGCGCGCGGTGGTTATGGGCGCCAGATACCCGGTGGCAGCGATGCCGAAGAGGGTGTAAGCCGCCTGATGAAGGGCAAACAGGCCCACCACCGGCTGGCGGTCAAGCAGATAGCTGTGGAGTGCCCAAAGCAGTAACAGCAGCATGGAGGTAACGAAAAAAACTTCCACCAGATCGCGTTTGTGGTCCAGGCGATCAGCCTCCGCGGGTTCCAGGGCTTGGGCTTGAATGTCCAGGGGGCTGATGGTTTTGAAGCGAAGATAGAAGGTTCCCCCCTGCGATGTCGTGTTGACATCGAAGCCCAGGGAGAACCTGGCTCGGTCACGCTGCCGAAAGGGAATGCGATTGCCTATCACGCGTGTCTTCCAGCCCATGGGATCACCGGGGCCGGCTTCGTAGAGGCGAATCTCATTGATAAAGCTGGGGCGAATGAAGAGTACGACCTGGCTGCCATGAGCCGGAGCCTGAACCTCCAAGCGCATCCAATACACAGATTGCGTACTGCCAATGGAAAGACTCGGCCCGACAGGTTTTCCCTCGCGGTGCGCCACATCGGCGATTGTCAGCGTGCCGGATACGTCTTCGATGAGGGTGCGCGAAACGACCAGATCGCGGGCCGCGGACGGCTGCGCGAGAATGGACCCGGCGACCAGAACCGCAAAGCTGAGAAAAATCTTCATTCGATTACCAAAAGAGGGGACGGGCTAGTCAGGCTGCGGAAAAAGGCCGATCCAATGCGAATATCCAGAAATCATCCCTCAAGGGCTAAAGCCCGACTCTTTATTTTCAAGCGTTTGCGACACGACTAAAGTCGTGCCCTGACACAGAGCCGGGTTTTTCCGCAGCCTGTATTCCCCTGTACATTAACCGGCTCTCCGATGGAATCCTGGGCGGCCGGGTCCGATTCACCATTAACGAACAATTGGGCAGTAAGTTTCAAGGATACGCCTCCAGCACGCCCGCGCGCCAAGTGATGCGATGGGCGGTAGTGTCCTAATTTGAATTGCAGCCCTTATGCCGCAACAGAAGGAATAAGCATCTCGCGTATCCAAGCGGATACGGTTTTACCGTTAGCTTTGGCTTGTGCCTCGATTGCCTGATGCTCATCAGGGGTAAGGCGAACGCGCAGCATGACGGCTTTGGCGTTGCCAGTAGGCAGGGGCGGGCGTCCGGGTCGTCTAGGCTTCTCGGTGTTGAGTACGTTAGCCATGTATTTATTGTACCCCACCAATTACAGATAGTCAAGGTATTTATGGGGTACAATTTGTAAATTATGCTGAAAAGATTGGTGATCTGTTCTATGACGTTGGCGCTGGTCAGCTTCCAATCCAACACCCAACCGCCCCCAACAAAGCACGCACAGGATAACCAGAAACCATCCCCTCCAGTCGCCAATCCTTCGGTAGAGAAAAAAGACAGCTCCTCCCTCGAAAACGAAACAAATAAGCACGTTGACGCCAATGTATGGGTCAAGGAAACGCCAAAGAAGGACGCGTATGACAAAGCTGCGATCTGGATAAACGCAGTCCTCGCAACTTTGGGATTCGCCGGAATTCTGGTCGGCATTTTTACGCTCTGCTACCTCCGCAAGCAAGCTGCCGAAATGCGCCTTCAGAGGAACATTATGAATCGAACTCTGGGAGTAATGAGGCAACAAGGGGAGAGAGAAAACAAAACTATCGTTTTGCAATATCGACCGAGAATCACAGTTCGCCACGCGAGGGCCTTGGCTTTCAGCGAAGAAATCGACCACAAGACCATAACTATAAGCGAACCGGTCCGATGCATTGTGACCTTTCTGATGGTGAATAGAGGGGGCTCCCCCGCGCACGTCGCTGACGGCGACATCCATCTTCTTTCCGTTCGAGTTGGGGTCGTTGGAGAGGAGGTTGAAATCAAAGAAAGCACGCACATCGGGATAAGTCCGCGAACGTTGCAGCCGGGTGAAGGAGAGACGATCCAATTTGGGTTGGATACAGGCATTTCCAACTATGCCTTCTACAAAGGCGAATCCCCGTACATGGTATTTCTGGTCGGCACAATTTGGTATCGAGACGATCTTGGAATTCCCCGGCAAACCGGCTTGCACCGGTCCTACGATCCGAAAACTAAGATATTCACCCCACGCAAAGATAGCGAGGAAGAGTATTCCGATTAACAGCAGTGGAACTAGCCGAGTTTGGCGAAGCGAGAACAAAGAGTCTCCGAACCTTTGACGGGGACGCGCGCTGCCTCAGTCAAATTAGGACACTACCCGATGGGCACAGACCTGGTGGACCCACTCTTTCATCGTCGCGAAAGCTCGGCTTAGAGGATCTCGACTCATTTAAAGACAACCCTCAGTGACCCCGGAGCAGGGGGCGCAGATTTGGCGGGCGATTCGTCGGGGCGGGAGGGCGCGTCTCTGCTATGCTGAATGGTTTACCCGAGGGAGAAACACGGGCTATGGTGGAGCACAGAGGTCGGAAACATCATCAGGATCGGGTGTCGGAGACACTGCGGGAGGAGATTGGCGCCATGATTGAGGGCGAACTCTCTGACCCGCGCATCGCCTTTTGTTACGTCAGCGAGGTGGTGCTGAATCCGGGCGGCAAGTCGGCGCAGGTGTATGTGGCGGTGGACAGCGCGGTGCCCGACATTGCCAAGGCCGAGGAAGAGACGGTGGCCGGACTGGAGGCCGCCAAGGGCTTCATCCGTTTTGAAATCAAGGAGCGGATGGGCGTGCGCCACGTTCCGGAGCTGGTGTTTTTTGCGGATCGGTCGGGGCGTTTCCAGGCGCGGATCGACGAGCTGATGACCCGCAGCCGCAAGCGGCAGAAAGCGAAGGCGAGTAGCGGCGCATGAATCCCATGGAGGACAAGCCGGCGGGGTCGCCGATCGACCGCAAGCCGGGGGGCGAGTTCAACCACACGGCAGCCGGGCCGGACTTGGGCTTGGGCTCTGCGCAGACGGCTGGAGCAGCGGGTTCAAGGCGGAGTTTTCCAAATCAAGGCGAATCGATTGCGGCAATTTTGGATGTGATTCGGCGGGGCGAGCGGTTCCTGGTGTGTTCGCACTCCCGGCCCGACGGGGACGCGGTGGGGTCGATGCTGGCGACTGGAATGCTGCTGCAACAGATGGGCAAGCGCGCCGACCTGGTGACAGCCGACCGGATACCGAACATCTATCGCGAGCTGCCGGGAGCCGAAGGCATCCGCTGCGCGATGCGGGTGCATGGGCCCTACGACGCCGTGATCATGCTGGAGTGCGACAGCCTGGACCGCACGAGGCTGCGCGGCCTGGAAGCTTTTTTTGTGGTGAATATCGATCACCACTCCACCGGCCGCGAGTTTGCCAATCTGAACTGGATCGACCGCGAAGGGGCGAGCGTAGGCGAACTGGTGTACCGCCTGGCGAAGGCGGCAGGAGCCACCGTGACCCCGGAGATGGCCACGTGCCTTTACACCACGGTGCTGACCGACACGGGCGGCTTTTGCTATGGGAATACGCAGGCTTCGACGTTTGAGCTGGCTCGGGAACTGACGCTGGCGGGGGCCGATCCCCTGAGAATCGCGCAGGAGGTGTACTTCTCGACCGCGTCCTCAAAGCTGCTGCTGTTGGGCGCGGCCCTCAGCAATCTGAAGCGCGACGGGCGATTGGCGTGGCTGTGGATCACGCACCAGGATATGGTGCGCAGCTGCGCGGCCGAGGAGGACTGCGAGGGGATTGTGAATTACGCCATCTGCATCGCGGGCGTGGAGGCGGCGGCGTTTTTGCGCGAGCTGCCGGAACGGACCATCCGGCTGAGCCTTCGGAGCAAGGGCAGGGTGGATGTGGCGGCGATTGCGGCGCGGCTGGGTGGCGGAGGCCACGAGAACGCCGCGGGAGTGACCCTGGAGGGACCGCTGCATCGTGCCCTGGATGAGATTCTGGTGGAACTGCGGCCGCAGGTGGCGGAAATGGCCGTGGAACCAGGAGACGGGCGAAGTTGAGATCACCGGTGAATCTGTTAGCCTTGTCCCTGTCGAGGCGCAGCGATCCCTCTGGACCGATGGGGCTCGAATTGACAAGCAATGGTGTGAACGCCAGACAGCTTCGGCCGGGTACGGCCTGAAGAATGTGACCGTGGAATTTGGCAAACAAGAGTTCGCAGATCAAGATTCTGAGGTTTCCATCCGGAACAGAGGCGCCTGGATGGGGCACGTGCCTGAGGTTGCCAGGCGCAAGCCGATGGCGCAACCAATGAACTGACCCGGTGGATTGTCAATTGTTGCAGGTCGCTGGTTGGAGAACCTCTGGAAGTGGAGACTTTGCTGGAAACCCCTGCCCCAGTTTCGCCTGAAGGCCAGCGCAGACGGATGCCCAGTTGGGCTACTGTCTGCGAAGCGGCTGTTTTTCTTATTTTTGCGGTCTTCTTCCTTACCTATGGCGAGACGCCCTTTCTGGGCGGCGATGGACTGGGGCTGGTGGGAGCCGACGAGCCCCGCTACGCGCAGATTGCGCACGAGATGCTCACCCGGTTCGACTCCGCCCACACGCTAAAGGACCGGCTCAGCGCCTGCGTCACTCCTTATCTTTATGGGCACCCGTGGCTTGAGAAGCCCGCCCTCTATTACTGGCGGGCGATGTTCGTGTTCCAGGACTTCGGTGTGCACGACTGGGCCGCGCGTTTGCCCTCGGCCAGCTTCGCCTTCATCATGGCGATGCTCATCTACCTGCACATGCGACGATTCCGGCCCGGGGGACACCTGGATGCCGCGTTGATCACCGTGGCGTGCGCCGGCATTATCGGGTTTTCCCGTGGGGCATCGACGGACATGCAGATGGCCGCACCGCTGGCCATAGGGCTGCTGGGCTGGTACGCCTGGTATGAGACGGATTCGAAGTTCTGGCTGTTCGATATCTACTTCTTTACCGGCGTGGCCACGCTGGCCAAGGGGCCGGTGGCGCCGTTTCTGGCGCTGGTGATCGTGGCGTCGTTTGCCGCGCTGCGCAAAGAGTGGTCCATTCTGAAGCGTTCGTTCTGGTGGCCGGGCGTGCTGCTCTACTTTGCGATCGTGCTGCCCTGGTTTCTGGCCGTGCAGCACCAGAATCCCACCTTCTTCCGCGAGTTCTTTCTGGAACATAACCTGGAACGCTTCGCCACCAACCGCTATGCGCACGCGCAGCCGTTCTGGTACTACGCGGTGGTGGTGGTGCTGGCGGTGATGCCGTGGACGGTGATCGCCGGACGGGCCTTCATCGACGGCATCCAGACCTCGGTGGCGGAGTGGCGGCTGCGGCACACCATCAACGCCAAACAAAAGGTGTGCCGGCCGGGCGATGCGTTCCCTGAGTTCCTGGTGCTGTGGACGGTGATTCCGATCCTGTTCTTCTCGTTTTCCCAGTCGAAGCTGCCGGGCTACATTCTGCCATCGATTCCTCCCATCACGATTCTGACCGGGGACTACCTGTTCCGCCGCCGGGCGAAAGGCCTGAACCGCTGGGAACTGGGGGGGCACGCGGTGCTGTGCGGGGTGATGACCATGTTTGCGCTGCTGCTGCCCTGGTTTGTGTCGCAGCACGGGCCGCAGATGCCGCCGGTGGCTGCGCTGATTGCGGCTGTGCTGGCGGCTACCGGGGCGGCGTTGCTGATCGTGATTGTGGTGAATGGCTTCGGCGTGGCGCGGCTGCGATTGGCCACGACGGCAGTGCTGGTGGTGCTGGTGCTGTTTCTGTATGGCGTGGGGCCGGTCTTCGGGATCCCGGCCATTGAATCGACCAAGCGGGTGGTTCATTTGCTGGACCGGGCCTACTCCGCGCGTCCGCTGGCCGATCAGCTAACGACCTATGGCCCTGTCACGGAGACGGTCGCGGTGTTTCGCGTTCGCCGCGACATGGAGTACGGGCTGGCGTTCTATCGCAATCACGAGGTGGTGAACTACGAGGAAAGCGGCGTGCCTGACGAGCAGCACCTGCTGGTGGCGCGAGTGACGGGCAGGAACGGCGCGGACCTGCACACCCCGTCCGCACTGCAGGAATACCTTGAGGGCAGGCATTACGAGCAGCTTTTCAGTTGGCCGGAGCAGGGGCTGGAAGTGTACCTGGTGGGCGCGCGGTAAAGCGGTGTGAGTTTGCGGCGTGGTGCGACTATATGGCAGAGTAGCGCAGGATCGATGTTTTGAAAGGGCGCGGCGAGCGTCAAACCAACAGCCCACCGCAGGGACATGACAACATGCGGTCGAGGCCGCCTGAGATAAGAGGGCTGCGCCACGGGGGCAATTCGGATCGAGTGGCGCGCGACATTTCAGGTATCGGGAGAAGCATGAAATCGGGCGTTTCGATGGAGATTCTCGACCTTCGGCACTTTGCGGCGCCGCTGCTGCGCCCCTTGCTGGAGGCAGAGGGCGAAGCGTGGCGCCAACGCCTGCACTGGGATTATCGGACCTCGGCCAAGCTGATGATGCAGTATCTTGACGGCCGCATGCTGCCGGGCTATGCGGCCCTTGAAGCGGGCCAGGTGACCGGCTATTGCTTCTGCGTCTACGAAGAAACAAAGGCCGTGATCGGCGACGTTTTTGCGCTTGCGAGCCCGCTGCCGGGGGACGGGGAGGCAGGCGAGCCGGCCCGCGACGTGGAAGAGACGCTGCTACGGCACCTGTTTGAGACACTGCAAAACTCGCCCCACGTGGACCGCATTGAGTCCCAACTGCTGCTTCATCCCTCGGGCGCGCACAGCGGCGCCTTCCGCGGCGCGGGATTTGACGAGTATCGACGGCTCTTCATGGTGCAGCCGCTGGCCGGGATTTGGGGAGAGCCGCGCATCGACATTCCGCCTGAGCTGGAGTTGCGCGCCTGGCGCGACGACGACCTGACCGCGGCGGGACGGCTCATCTCCGAGGCCTACACCAACCATCCTGACAGCCTGATCAACGACCAGTACCGTTCGACGCACGGGTCGCTGCGTTTTCTGCACAACATCGTGCGCTACTCCGGCTGCGGCACGTTTTCGCCCAACGTGTCGCACGTTGTGGTGGAGCGGGCAACCCGGGAACTGGTGGCCCTGGTGCTGGGCTCGCGGGTGAGCGCAGAAAGCGGCCACATCACGCAGATCTGCGTGCGGCCAAACTACCGCCGCCGCGGCCTAGGGCGCCTGCTGCTGTCAGTGGCGGCCGCCGGATTTCTGCGCCAAGGGGTGAGCGAAGTCTCGCTCACCGTGACGGAATCCAACGAAAACGCCGTGGAACTCTACCGGGCGGAAGGGTATGAGTGCGTGCACGTGTTTGACGCGGCGGTGTGGCAGCGAGAGCTCATCGGCTGAGAGGCACCTGGAAAATTGGGTTAGTGACTCGGGAGTAGCTTCCGAATAGTCCACCACTCGTTCAGAATCAGCCGACACGTTGACGACGTTGGCGGGTGCGCTTACTTCGGACTTCCGCAATCCTCGGGGCGTTGCAAGTAAGCGCATCGGTCAATGTGCTTTCTTGGGGGGAGCGGGAGGTTTTGTCCCCTCAGTCTCTTCGAATCCAGGCAGAATGCGCGCTTCCGAGCCGAACTTGTGGTACCCGCCGAAGGTCACGTCGTTGATCATGGTTTCGAAATAGCTGTAGAGGCTGAAGACCATGCCCCACTCGTGGAGTTCGCGCTCGGAGCGACCGCGGGAGATCTCCACGCTCCGCTGGGGACAGATATAGGTCTTGCCGCCCAGTTCCTCCGGACCGTACTCGACCATGACTTGCGACCGGATGAGGGGCACGTCAGGGTCCCGTTCTTCGTCGAGATCTGCATTGATCACGATCCGCATGTTGGCTCCGGTGTCGGGGTTGAGCGCGAATTCGCCGTAGGCGTCGGTCTTGTTTTGGTAGAGAGTGGTCCCATCACCTTCAGGAAGGCAGCAAAAGGTGACCTCGTGCCTGATATTCGGGCTGGGAATACTGTAGGAGAACACGGCCAGATCTCCGTACTTGCCGCGCTCCCAGCGCTTCCAGCTGAGGGTGCTTGGACTGGTAGCGGCCGCCGTCAGCACGTAGGCAAGAATGGGACCGAACGTGCCCCATGTTTCAAGATCGCGTGCTCGCGCCCCGGCGACGCGGCGTTTGCCGAGTTTCTGCTTTTTCTCAACCACCTCGTTCCCGTTTCGATAGAGAACTGTAGCGTGCTCCGAGGTGGCAAAGTGGAGAGTCTGGTCCTGGTGCGGCATCTTCCAGATCTCGTTGTCGCGTTCCGGAGGCTCTTCGAAGCGCGCCGTGTTTCTTAAGGCATAGAAGTCGGGCAGTTTGGGAATGGCATTGTGCAGGTAGTCGAATGTTCGCCGGAAAATGGCGCGCTGCTCCTCCACCGGAGGCGGCGGGCGATTCACAATTTCGTCGGCCGGGGGCGCGAGCGCGAGCGACAGATCGGCATCCGCCGTCAGCGCCTGGCGTTCCCGTTCGCTGTGGATCACGCTCAACAGCGCATCGAGCCGGGGCGTGCTTAGCCGTTCGGTTAGTTCGAGATTCGCCAGCTTTCGCAGCAGGTCGGTCTGCGAATGCACCAGTTCTTCAAGCTGCGCGACGGTGACCTTTTCTATCCCAGGCCGGGGATTGTCGAAATACACAGGCTCGTTGTAGTAGCCCGTGGGAGCGCGGACCGTCGGGGCAGGACGAGCCACCTGGACACGAAGGTCGTGGAATTCGTCCATCCGGTAGGTGTGCGGGGGATTGAAGGTGAGAGTGTAGAAGCTCCGCTCCTCTTCGACACAGCGCTCGATGTCTCGATCCAGGTCGCCCGACGAGTCCAGCACCAGGCCTCCTGTGTGCGTCGCGATCACTTGCAGTGCCATTTTGGCCGGATGCATGTCCTTTTGCGACGAAGGCGGCTCCAGATAGCTGTGATAGTCAAAAGCCGGCGCCTCCGGATTGGGCCACACGGTAACGCTGTCCAGCGTGATGCGCGCTTCCCGCAGCCGGGTGGAGAGTTCCGTGATCTCGTCGAAATCACTGTCACCGCTGCCCAGCACTGGCCAGCCTGGGCCGATCCATACCGCGACTTTGCGGCCTGCGATCTCCCGTTGATCGATGGCAATCGAGCCCAGGGCGCGCAGAGAGAGCGGGTTGCGCTGCGACCTGCCCTCCCATGAGCCAAGTGAACCGGGTTCACTATTTCGGCCCGATCTCCACACCGTTCGCGGAGACTTGTGCTGCTCCACTTCTTTGGCGAGCATGTTTCCGTCTCGCGTAAGCTTCGAGGACGAGAACAACCCGTCCCGCGTAAGCCGGTAGAGAAAACATGTGGCTTCTAGACGGCCGTTATTCCGGCGCAGGAGATGAACAATCGCGGTTTCGGTCCGCGTGAGCTGCTGGGGCGAGAGATTGACGGTGTCGAGGACGAAGATCAGTTCGGGCGCTGGTTCGGACGCCGCCGCCAGAGAGTTGTGCAGGGTGCGAATCCGTGCCGGTTGGCCGTTATCGAGAAGAGTGAAATCCCGGGGCGCGAGGTCCGAAACCTGGTTCCCTGCCGCATCTGTCACGACGACGTCAATGGTGAAGAGGCCTTTGCGCTCGGCGGAACTCGAGGCGCCAAGGGGCGCCAATGGCTTCTGCGCAACGGACTGATCTCGCAAAGGCGGGGTTTGCCCGCCTGCCCCGCAAGTCCCGAGAATTATCATGCCTGCGATAAAAGCTGTGCGCTGCGGGTTGAGTCGATTCACCACGGTTCAACCTGCCCGGAGACTCGCGGCGAGCATAGCATGGAATGCGTCCGCGGCGCTATGCGAGACCGAGGTGAGCTCACGGTGGACTCGTCGTCCTCTTTCAAAAACAAGGCGATGTTGGCGAGTCACCGCCAACCCGGACATTATTCATTTCCGGGTTTCAAAGGCGAGATCTGGGGCACCCATTTTCGTGCTTGTTCATGTTCCTCTGAGAGATGGGCAACCGCGAGGAGCAACCGCAGATCTTTCGACTCCGCTGCGCTCCGCTCAAGATGACACAGCTTTTTTAGGGCTGTGAGAGATTGACCGACCATCCGGAGATGGCTGGTTTTGCGGAAATTTCTGTTCCTCAGTGCACAATGAAGATGTCATTTGGTCGAAAGAATGGGAGAATTGGTACCCCGTCACCCAGGGAATAGATTCACTGTTTGCTCGTCTGCAAGACTGCAAAAAAGCACCGGGCACCCGGACTGTCACGCATCGATTTCGAGATTACCTGGCGATGAGGAACATGACCCAGCTGAGCACGATGGCCGAAACGGTGAAGAGCACGAAGCAGTAGACGCCGTAGCGGACCATGCGCCGGGGCGTGTCGCGCTGGGTGATGCCGAAGACGGTGGAAGCAAAGAGGGCGAAGAGCACCACCGCAACAACGTGTGAGGGCCGGAACATCAGTGCTTCCTCCCGGTGCGCAGATTGTGGGCGTCGACGGCGGCGATGACGTTGAGCAGGCCCGCCACCACGATGAAGCGCGTACCGTAGTCGGCGGTGGTGACCTGCACCTGGTCCGCACCCAGGCCCAGGGCCCGGCTCACGACGTAGAGCAGCCCGTTGCCCAGGTCGCCGACAAGTCGTAGAAGGTCGAGAATGCCGTGGGCGTTGGCGTAGAGCTTGCCCTGCATGGCGATGCCCAGCACAAACATGGCCAGGATGGAACAGGAAAGAAGTGCGCCGCGGCCATAGAAAATGCCGCCGACGGCAAACGGGGCTTTTCGGCCACGGTTGGCTCACTGAACGCGAGATCGCAGGTTGGCGCAGTGGTTGCGGGGCGGCGCAGCTACTGCTTTCCGAGAGACGCCGAAAGGTCAGCGGCAAGGCGCACAAGCCCTCTCATATCCTGGCCGGGACCATGCGACTGTCCGAGCCGCACGACGACAAGATTTTCGGATGGGGCGATCAAGATGCGTTGACCAAAATTGCCGGAAGCATAGAAGGAATCGCGCGGCATGCCGCCCTCCACTCGATCCTTCCCGTCTCCGTGGCCGCCCCGATTCGTCCAGAACCCGGCACCATAATCAGTGTTAAGCGTTGGTGCGGCCGAGTAGTCTGCCCAGCCGGCCGGCAAAATACGCCTCCCGGCGGCCATGCCATCGTTCAGGTAGAGAGCCCCGAACCTGGCCCAGTCTCTTGCAGTGGCGTATATGTACATGGAGCCAACGGGCGTACCGGTGGCATCGAAGTCTATCCTGGCGCTGGTCATACCCAACGGCCCGAACAGCTCACGCTGAGCGAAGCCGGTGACGTCCCTGGCGTTTCCCCCCACGGAATCGCGAATGATTCGTGACAGGATCAAAGTGTTACCGCTGGTGTATTCCCATGTGCTGCCCGGAGCAGCCTTGAGCCCAAAGCGCCCGGCGAATCCGGCCATGTCGCGCTCCAGAAAGAGCATCCGAGAGACCGGATCGAAGCCACTGTCCGACTCAGCTATCGAGAGGCCGGAAGTCATGCGCAGCAGTTCGTCGATCGTGATGGCGTGCCGCGGGTCGGCAGGTTCGCTCCACGCGGAAATGGGCGCCGGCTGAGCCACCGGCAGCTTTCCTTGCCGCACTAGAATGCCGATAAGAGCACTGGTGACTGACTTGGACATGGAATACCCCATCAGGGGTGTTTCGGCGCTGTACCCAGGGGCATACCGCTCTCCAACGATCTTGCCGTTGTGAAGGATCACAATGGCTTTTACGCGGCGGTAGGGCGGACGCTCGGGCTCCGCGAAGGCGCGATCCAGCGCCGCTTCGATCTCGCGAGATGGAGGCGCACTCAGGAGGGAGCTTGCTGAAGAAGCTTCCGTCGCAACCACTGTGTTGCCCGGCGCGGTTTCATTCAGCGCAACGTTCGGCTCTCCATGCTGTACGATCATGCAGCCAAGATCATTGCGGTAAACGGCGCGACTCTCAAAGTGCCCGGCCCAGTTGACGGTCACTTGTGGGCTTTTTCGGTCGATGATAAACCGAAGCCGCTTTGCAAGTTTCGCCTGGCCCGGATCGGGCAGGATGGCATCGGCATAAAGCTGCTCCGGGTCCAGATGAGAGATGAAAACCCCCGAGCAAAGCGTGTGGCTCACGACGGCGGTTGCGACCTGCATTTCGGTATTCACGCGAGCCGAGAACCAGATCCCAATGCACAAGACCGCACCGCCTGCAGCCAGGGCGGCGGCACACATTCGACCTCGCAACGCCATGCTCCGCTCTATTCCACACACTGAAAGCTCTACAGCGTGTATGACCAGACTACACATGCTCCCTGGAGGGCCGGCAATCCGGAAGTTGCCGATCCGTTTGCTCAGTCGCCGAGAAATCCGCCGAGGCGCTCAATGAAACAGCACGGGCGGAAGAGTCCGCGGTTTCCGTGTTGCGAGGGTATAAGCGGCGGTGCGGAGATAGGACCGAATTGGCACCGCACGAATGGACATCGGCCGAGGTAATTGCTGAGGGAGTATCCTGAACCGCAGATCCTTCGACTGCGCAGGGCGCAAGAAACCGCGCCCGGCTCCGCTCGACACGTTGTTAAAAGAGTCTCAAATTGTGTGGATGATCGGGCAAACGGAAAGAACGCCTTGCAACCGTGTGCGGAAAGCTGACTTTCGGTTCGGGACTTAGCGCGCGATGAGGAACATGACCCAGCTGAGCACGATGGCCGAGACGGTGAAGAGCACGAAGCAGTAGACGCCGTAGCGGACCATGCGCCGGGGCGTGTCGCGCTGGGTGATGCCGAAGACGGTGGAAGCAAAGAGGGCGAAGAGCACCACCGCGACAATATGAGAGGGCCGGAACATCAGTGCTTCCTCCCGGTGCGCAGATTGTGGGCGTCGACGGCGGCGATGACGTTGAGCAGGCCCGCCACCACAATGAAAACGCTACCGTAGTCGGCGGTGGTGACCTGCACCTGGTCCGCGCCCAGGCCCAGGGCCCGGCTCACGACGTAGAGCAGCCCGTTGCCCAGGTCGCCGACAAGTCGTAGAAGGTCGAGAATGCCGTGGGCGTTGGCGTAGAGCTTGCCCTGCATGGCGATGCCCAGCACAAACATGGCCAGGATGGAACAGGAAAGAAGTGCGCCGCGGCCCCACTTGCGGAGTAGAAAATGGCCCGCACCTGGGACCAGCCATCCGGCGATGAGGGGCAGGTAAACGAACCCCTGGGGTTCCTGCCTGGGCGTTTGCGGCGGAGCGCCGTTCCTGATTTGAGGGCTTGCCATTCCTTTTTGACTATAACGCACTGAAACAGGGAACAGGGATCAGGGAACAGGGAATAGGCACTAAGACTTGGAACATGTGAACGATAGCGAGAGTGAAAGTTGCCGGTTGTACCGGGGAAAATCGACCGGAATTGGTGTGACCGGTGTTTTCTCGATTTGTGGGTAAGGAGGTCTGGTCATTCCCACCCTTGCCGCGATAAAGCCGCGTCAAGGATGGGGCACCCGGACTCTCACCCGGACTTTCACCGGGATTCTCACTCGGACTCTCACCGGGACTCTCACCCGGACTCTGTGGATGGGAAGAGTGAAGAGCGTTCTGTTCCCTATTCCCTCGTCCCTGTTCCCTGCTCTTCCCCTGTTCCCTGCTTTTCAGATTCGCACCAGTTCGCGCTGGATCTTCCCAGTGACCCAGGCTTTGCCGGGCGCGGTGAGCATGTCGATCTCGCTGCGGACGCCGAACTCGGGGAGGTAGATGCCGGGTTCGACGGAGAAGCAGGTGTTGGGCAGCAACAGGCGCACATCGTGGGTTTCGAGGTTGTCGAGATGCGCGCCGGGGCCGTGAATCTCCTGCGCGATGTTGTGGCCGGTGCGATGGGTGAAGTATTGGCCAAAGCCGGCCTGTTGAATCACGGCGCGCGCGGCATCGTCGGCTTCGAAGCCGTGGATGGGGCGGCCCTCGGCAAAGGCTGTTTCCACCGCAGAGATGGCGGCATCGCGGGCGTTGCGGACAGTCTCAAAGACAAGTTGCTCGCGCGGTGTGGGCTCGCGCCCCACGACGCCGGTCCACGTGATGTCGTAGAAGATGCTGTCGCCTGTTTCGCACTTGCCCCAGATGTCGATGAGGATGAAATCGCCGTTGCGGATGGGGGAGGTATGGTCTTTGGTCGGCTCGTAGTGCGAGTCGGAACAGTTGGCGTTGGCGCTGACGTTGGGGCCGTTCTCCCACACCAGGCCTTCGCAGCGCATGGCGTCGCTGAGGAAGGCGACCATGTCGAACTCGGTGAGCTCCGCCGGCTTGCCGCTGGCCGGACGCAGGGTGCGGCCGATTTTGCGCCATGCCTCCTCGAGGATGGTGTCGATGGCCTTTTGCGCGACGGCGTGGCTGGCGATCTGCTCTGCGCTGAGCACAGCTTCAAACTGGCTGACCAGGTCGGCGGAACTGACGATCTGCTTGCCGATGCCGCGCAGGAACTCAATGGTTCCGGCATCGACCATGGAGACATACATGATGGCGTTGTTGGGGGAATACTGCATGGCCAGGGTGTGGGCGCCCTTGAGCATGAGCTCAAGGCCCGCGGCCAGTTCCTGCCAACTGGAGTAGAGACCCTTGGTGCCGGGGAGCGAATCGAGCCGGCCTTGTTCGATGCGGTGGACCAGCTTGCGCGGCTCGCCGGTAGCGGGGATGAAGTAGTACCAGCGCCGGGTGATGTGGGCCTTTTCATCGAGACCGAGGATGCGGGTGCCGATGGGGTCGCGGTGATGATGGTCGTAGAAGAGCCAGCCGTCGTGGCCGGCCTCAACGAGGGCGGCCTGAATCGCTTCCAGGTTCATACGGGCATGATACTCGGATGGGCGCGGGGGAACCACGCCAACTTCCGATGTGTGGCAGGGTGTGCCAGTGTCTTAGAGAGCTGCCATGGCCTCGGCCTGCGAGGGGAACAGCCCGGCATATTTGGTGATGCCCACCATGGTGAAGACCTTGGTGAAGTGCGCGGAAAGGCCGTAGGCATAGACCTTCTGGGCGTTGTTTGAGGCTTCAATCAGCATCTGGATCACCAGCGCGATGCCGCTGGAGTTGATGTAATCCACCTTGGTAAAGTCCAGCAGGATGAGCTTGGCCGTGGTCTTCGGCAACGCCTGGTAAGCGCCCAGCACCGCCTCTTTCGAGGTGCTGGCGATATCGCCCTCAAAGCGCAGGACGGTGACCGGATGCCCGGCTGGGGAAGTGAGCTGGTCAACACGCGACTTGGTTTCGCTCTGCACGATCGGTATTCTCCACAATCTCTGTTATAGCGCTTCGGCCTCTACCACTTCGGGATCCAGCCGGATGACGAGCCGGACATAGCTGCTTTTTCCGTTGGCGCCGGCCACCCACTCGGCTTCATCGACCAGCGCCTGGATGAGAAACATGCCCATGCCGCGGGGGTCTTCTTCGCCGTGAATCTTTTTGTCGATGTCGGGTTTGCGGGGCAGGCCCTTGAGGCCCTTGAGGCCCTTGCCGTCATCGATGACTTTGACTTCGAGCTTGTCGTCGCAGGAGGAGAGCACGACGCCGACCGACAGGGCTTCATTGAGCCGGTTGCCGTGTTCCATGGCGTTGATGCAGGCCTCGGCCACGGCGGTCTTCAGGTCTTCAACGCGGTCTTCGCGGAAGCCCATCAGCTTGGCCACAGCGGCCGCGGTGCTCATGGCCACTTTCTCATAGCCGAGCCGGGAGGGCAGTCTTACTTCCACAGTGGTCGGTTTGACCCTGCTCATGCCGGCATCCCCGTGGCGCGGCAAAGCACCAATGCTGTCATGTCGTCCCCCTGCGGGCCGCCTTCAACGAACTCCCCGATGGCTGTCCACAATGCATCGAGAATACCATCGGCTTTCTGTGACGGGCATTTAGAAAAGATTTCCATCAGGCGTTCGGGACCAAATTCTTCGTCGCCGCGGAAGGCTTCAGTGAGGCCGTCGGTATAGAACAGGAGCCGCGAGCCCGGAGAGAACGAGCAGCGCTCAGTGGTGTATTGCATGCCCGGCAGCAGGCCCAGCGGCGTGCCTGTCGCTTCAAAGAAACATGTGCTGCCGTCGGAATGAATGCCAAACCCGGGATTGTGGCCGGCGTTGACCACCTCAATTTCACCGGCCTCGGGGTGCAGGCGCACAAAGATGGCGGTCACGTATTTGCGGCGCGCTTCTTCTCCGTCTTGCCAGTGGTGCTGATTCATGCGCTGAGCCAGCTCGTCGAGCGGGAGGCCGTCGACGGCCATGGCGCGAAAGGCCGAGCGGAAGCTGGTGGACATGATGGCCGAGGCCAGCCCCTTGCCGGCCACGTCGGCAATGGCCATGAGCACGCTGCCATCAGACTGCGCGACGATGTCGAGATAATCGCCGCCCACCTCGTAGCACGTGGCCGACCGGTAGCCCACGGAGTAGCCTTCGATCGCGGGGAGTTTCTGCGGAAGCAGCGAGCGCTGGATGTCGCGGGCGGCGTCCAGATCCTGCTGCACGCGGGCAAATTCCACGTTGCGCTTGTGGTTGCGAGCGTTTTCAAGAGCCACGGCGGCCTGCAGCGCGAGCCCCTCAAGAAAGTCGGCTTCGTAGATGGTGAGCTCGCGACCATCGGGAGGCGCCACCACCAGTTCGGTCATGCGGCGACCTTCGCGGTCTTCGAGCGGAAAGCTGGGAAGCACGCAGTCGGAGGGACATGGGCCGGACGTTCCATTCACATCGGCGGGGCCGGCTTCAGTTTCGCGATTGGGCTCGACGCCATCGCCGTAGACCAGGCCGGTGCCTGGAAAGGCGGCGCCCGCCATCTCCAATTCGCGGACCGCGATGCGCAAGACCGACTCCAGCACCTCTTCTTCGCGAATGGTGGAGTGTACCTGTCGCGAGGCCTCAAGCAACGCCTGCAGACGCGCCACCTGCTGCTGCAGGTCGATGGTCTCGTTGTTGCCGGGAAGCTGAATTCCAGCCGCCATGTCAACCGCCCCTCCGTGGATTTCCACTCTACCATGAGCGCTCTGGTAGTTTCTTCGTCCTGCGACTACACTGCTTGGCGTGGAGGTATCTGCGGCTCCCCGGTTCCCTGCCGCAGGTGATTTGGATTCGTGGTTTCCCGCCCTTTCGCGATCATGCTGCGCAAGGATGGGGCACCCTCGGTGGTGGGTTATTGAAGCGTGGACCTGCACAAGGAGGGATAGCGATGAAAACGCAGAAGACGTGGCGGGAGAAGATGAATAATCCAAAGCTCCCGAAGCTGGTGCATGTTTTGCCGAACATGCGGGGCAAGTTACCCAACGGAACCATGCTGGTGCCAAGCCCCCTTGAAGTGGAGGCCTTCGTCCGTACCATTCGAAGGGGCAGCGTGGCTACCCTCTCGGAGATGAGGGAGTTTCTGGCGGACCAGCATGATGCCGATGCGACGTGCCCGCTGACAACGGGAATCTTTCTCCACATTGCGGCGGAGGCGGGCGAGGAGGACGCGCGCCATGGCGTACCCAACGCCACTCCGTATTGGCGCGTGGTGAAGGACGATGGCTCTCTGAATCCCAGGCTGCCGGGCGGCGTGGCGCGGCAGGCGGAATACCTGCGGAGGGAGGGCCACCAGATTGTTCCGGGCAGAGGAAACCGTCCGCCGCGTGTGGTGCTGGGGGAGATGCGAAAGGCTGCGAATAAGTCGATGGAGCGAAAGCTCCCGGCGGCAGAGAGTCAGACCAACTTTGCCAAGGTGGGATGACGGACGCGAGTTTAAGGTTAGTCAGGGTTTCCAGCCACGGCCCGGATGTCATTGGTCTCGAGGATGTGCCTGGAGTAGCCGAGGCGGGAGACTGCGAGCATTGCCCGGCCAATGTCGCGCGTGGACAGGACGAGATTGGGCAGGGTACGGCGCAGAAGCGGCATGAGGGGTTTGAAGAGGCCATAGAGGACGCGGTACGCCGGAGTGCGGGACCGGATTCCGTCCATCGGCTGGATGAAGCCCGGGCGAAACATGTAGGCCTTGAGCGGCAGCCGCAGGAGCGCGTTCTCGGTGCGTCCCTTGACGCGCGCCCACATGATGCGGCCGTGTTCGGAGCTGTCAGTGCCGGCGCCGGAGACGTAGATGAAGGTGAGATCGGGGTTGAGGCGGCTCAAGGTCTCTGCCGCGGTCAGGGCAATGCGGTAGGTGACGCGTTCGTAGTCGGCCTCCTTCATGCCAGCAGACGAAACGCCCAGGCAGAAGAAGCACGCGTCAAAGCCGGCCAGCTCAGCGGCGATGGGTGCAAAGTCCTCGAGGTTGCTGTGCACAATTTCGCGCAGCCGGAGGTGCTGCCGGCCGGTCGGGGTGCGGCCGACCGTGACGGCCAGTTCCACCTCGGGGTCCAGCAGGCATTCGCGAAGAACTCCCTGCCCCACCATGCCGGTTGCGCCGAATAGAAGAACTTTCATTGCGGTGACTCCTGACATCTTTGAGTATGGACGAAACGAGCCGCCCGGAATGTGTGGTCTGGGAAGCGGGGATTCGCTCGGGGGCTAAACAGGCTGCGGAAAAAGGGCGAGTTCAGTCGATATCTACGAAGAACCTCCCCCAGGGGCTAAAGCCAGGCTCTTTATTTTCAAGCGTTTGCGGCACGACTAAAGTCGTGCCCTTTCAAAAAGGAAGTGCCCGGCTGGACAAAAGCAACCGCAGATTGTTCGACTCGCCCGCCGCGGTGGACTCGCTCAAGGATGACAAATTGTTGGGATGACGAAATCCCAGGTCTCAAATGCGAGACCTGGGGCACCCGGCCAGCGGGCGTGGGGAGTGGAGGTGCGAGGCTCCAGGCCCTGTGATTTATCCTTCGGTCGATGCGCAAGACATTATCTGTGGCAATGATCGCGATGAACGAGGAGGCGAATCTGTCGCGCACGCTGGAGAGCGTGCGCTGGGCCGACGAGATGATCGTGGTCGATTCGGGATCAAAGGACCGCACGCTTGAGATTGCCCAATCGTTCGGCGCCAGGACGAGTTATCACGCCTTTGGGGGGCACGGCGAGCAGAAAAATGTGGCTCTCGACCTGTGCACCTGCGACTGGATTCTGTTGCTGGACGCCGACGAAGTGCTGACGCCGGAGTTGCAGGAAGAGATTCGCCAAACGCTGGCGAGCGAGCCCAAGTACGGCGCATACTGGATTCCCCGCCTCAACCTGATCCTGGGGCGGTGGATGCGCCATGGCGGCTTCTATCCCGACCACAAGCTGCGCCTGTTCAGACGAGGGTCTGCGCGACTGAGCGAGGGCGTAGGACCGCACAGCACGCCGCAGTTCGAGGGACCTCGCGGCACGCTGAAGCACGACATGCTGCACTACGCCTACCCCACCATGGGCGTCTATCTGGAGCATATGAACCGCTACAGCACCGAGATTGCGCAGTTGCTGCACGAGAGAGGCCGCGATAGCCGATCGCTGCCCGCGTTCGTCTGGAATGCGCTGCTGAATCCGGCGGCGACTTTTGTCTACAACTATGTTTTCCGGCTGGGTTTTCTGGATGGGCGCGAAGGCCTGCTGCTGCACCTGAACCACTCGGTGTATATCCACTGGAAGTTCATCAAGGCGTGGTGGATGGGGCAGGGGAAGCCGATCAAGTAGCTTTCCGTTGAGGGATTCCAGGGTATTTCAGCGATGGGGTAAGGCCGGTGGCGCGAACATTCGCCCATCCCACCCTTCGCAAAAGCGCGAAGGATGGGGCACCCGGGCTTTGTACTCCGAATCCACTCACACGGGCTTTGGGGTTGGGGGCAGGAAGACAAAAACGCTGGCACCCGAATGACAGTAAAAGTGAAAACGGTCTAGTGGATGCGGTATCGGATGCCTGTGGTGATGCCTGCCGAGCTCATCGCCCCATAGTGGAACTGGGGCCAGTACTGGTATTCGAAGTCGAGGGCGCGGACACTCCAGCGGCGGCTGAGGCGATAGTCCGCTCCCCCACCGGCAGCCACAACGGTGGAGCTTCCGGTGGCCAGGTTGTAGGGGAAATTGAACTCGCCCAGCCCGACGAGGCCCTTGGCATAGGGCTGGAAGCGGCCCACATTGAAGTGATAGCGGGGGCCGATCAGGTAGGTCTCCGCATGAACGCTGGCCACCTGGCGCCACTCGAGCCAACGGCCCTCGGCCTCAACGCCGAAGTGGTTAACGGCGTCGGCATCGACAAAGCCCGTGATGCCGAGGTTTTTGCGTTCGCCGTATTGCAGGTAATAGCCGGAGGCGCCAGCGCCAGCCCAGAGCGAAATTCCCCCGGCTGTGGCCGACTCCCTCGACTGCCCTGACGCGGGGCGCGCCGACGGCAGGAAGAAAAGGAGCATGAGAGCTGCGCCGATGAGAACTTGGCCGATGAGAACTGGGCCCATGAAAACCGTGGCCAGGAAAGTGTTGCAGCGTGCCCGCATTCGGCGTACCCCGATTTGCGAGACGACCAACAAGGGAAAGTGGTTCATTTGTCTCCTGCAGGATGTCTCATCCGTACCACTCGACTGTCTGGTCCATGGTAACCGGCAGCCTCGGTTGAGGTTTGCCGGTCACAATGATTGGTGATGGAAACATGCATCACTTGGTGATGGTCAAGGTTACGTTCTGATAGTGCGTGATGTTGCTGTTGACGCCGACGCCGGTGACCTGAATGACGTAGGTGCCGGGTACGGCGGTGACTTGGCTGTACCCGCCGCAACCAGTGACCATGAAGGCTCCCGACAGGAACAGGGCCAGTGCGGCGACGAACAGAACGGCATGACGCCTTCTAAAGCGCCAGAAGATCCAGCCAAAGAACAGGCTGGCGGGGAGGAACAGACCGGCCAGGTTGAGGCCGCGGCTTGCCGGCCGGGAGTTCATGGCCGACCCACCGCCGCCGAGGGGATTGTTTGTGTCGATGGTGAGTTGCACGCTCTGCGTCGCACCCGCCTTGAGGGCAATGCCGTTGGTTGCGAAGTGGCAGTTGACTGACGCGGGCAGAGAGCCGCAGCCCAATCCGATGGTGTCGGCAAAGGCGCCGTCGGAGTTGAGATCGACGGTGATCACTGCGTTCTGCGAGGTGGCAATGGTCAGCTTGGGCGGGGTAACAGTCATGGAGAAGCCTGTGGCTGTGCCGGAGATGCCGACCGCCTTGGAGGAAGAGGGCGAGTGATCAGCATCGCCGCTGTAGTTCGCAACGATGCTGTAGGTACCGGGAGCCAGATCCGGGGTGAATGTGGCGACGCCGCTGACATCGAGGGTGATGGTCCCGATGACCGTGGAGCCGTTAGTGAAGGTGACGGTGCCGGTGGGGGTGGGGCCGGTGGACCCGATCACCGTGGCCACGAGAATAACCTGCGGGGTTGGACCGGTGGTTGACGTGGCAGCCAGGTCGGTCACAGTCGGGATGGCCGTAATAACCTGCGTTAATGTAGCGGAACTGGCGCCGTCGTTGGTGTCGCCCCCATAGCTGGCGGTGATGACATGGCTGCCGACCTTGAGTGCGGAGTAAGTAAAGGTGGCCTTTCCGGTGGCGTCCAGCGTGCCGGAGCCGATGTTCGCGCCATCCGCCTGGAAGGTCACCAAGCCGGTGGGCGTTCCGCCGTTGCCCGCGACGGCGGCTGTGAAGGTGACCGGAGCCAGGACCAATGCCGTCAAGGAACTGGATTGGATGCTCATGGTGGTGGTGGCGAGGTTCACGGCCAGCGGGTACGGCGTGGAAGCGCTGGCAGCATCGTTCGCATCTCCGCCGTAGCTGGCGACGATGGCATGAGCCCCGGCCGCCAGGATCGGGGTAATGGTCGCGGTGCCGTTTGCGGTCAGCCCTATGCTGCCGAGGGATGTGGCGCCGTCGGTGAATGTGACGGTGCCTGTGACCGCGGCCGAGCCCGCCAACACCTTGACGGTTGCCGTCAGCGCCACCGGCTTGCCGGCGATGCCCGGATTGGGTGTGGCCGTGACGGTGGTGCCGGTCTGGGTGAGGGTCACGACTTGGATGATGGGGGCCGATGTGCCGGGGCCGGCATCGAGGCCACCCACATAGGTAGCCGTAATGGCATCGGATCCGACGGGGAGAGACGAGGTGGCGAATGTTGCGACGCCCGTGGTGCCGACCAGGGGCGCGGTGCCGAACTGCTTTCCGCCATTAAGGAAGTTGACCGTGCCTGTAGGGGCGATGGTGCTGGGAGCTGTGACGGTTGCCGTGAATGTGACCGAGGTGCCGTAGATTGAAGGAGATCCGCTGGAGGTGAGACGGACTGTCGATGCCGCCTGGACATCCTGCGACAACGCTTTCGAGGTGCTGGGCAGAATGTAATTGGCCGCATCGCCGCTGTAGATTGCCGTGATGGAGTGGGCACCGCTGGAGAGCGTGGTGGTGGGGAAAGCGGCCACTCCGCCAGCGACGGCCACGGCGGGGCCAAGAGGGGTACCGCCGTCATTGAAGGAGACGGTACCGTCGACTGGCACGCCTCCGCCCAAAGCAGTCACCGTCGCGGTGAAGGTGACGGCAGTGCCGAGCGCGGATGGGTTTGCGCTCGAGACGAGAGAGGTTTGGGTTTGCTCGTTGACAACCTGAAGGACGGGAGGGGAGGGATCGCTTTTGAGGTGGTTGGCGTCGCCGTTATAGAACGCGGTGAGCGAGTGCAATCCCACAGTCAGGCCGGTAGTTGCGTACGTCCAGACCCCGGAGGCGTTGACAGTCGCAGCGGACTGCAGACTTTTTGTGCCATCCATGAACGTGACCGTGCCCGTCAAGCTGCCGGTATTGGCGCCAGTGGTAACCGTGGCAGTAAGGGTGACGTTTTGGCCGAAGTTTGACGGGTTTGCACTGGATGAAAGGACGGTGGTGGTTGAATTGGCCGGTGTCGCGTCGCCGACCAGTTCGATGTCGTGGGGCTGGTTGACGGAATTGCTGGCGATGGCGATGTGGGCGACGAGCGGATTGGCAGTGACGGTGGGTGCGAATTCGGCGTTGATGGTGCAGTTGACATACGGGGCCATGGTGCTTCCAGCGATACATGGATTAGCAAGAGACGCACCGATGGCGGCGTTTACGTCCGGAGTGATGGCTCCAAGAACGAACGCAGCGTTTCCATCGTTTTCGAGGAATTTCCTCTGGGGTGCGGAGGTATCAAACTGGCGAGTGGGGATCGGGGTGAAGTCCAAGACGCCCACGTTGCTCTCCAATTCCCAAATGCGGAGGCCAAAGTAGTCGGCTATGTAGAGGTTGCCGCTGCCGTCGAGGACGAGCCCCTGAGGCTCATTTAGACTGATCGAACCGAGGGCGCCGTTATAGAAGTATCTGCCCAAGCCGTTTACGACGACCGATGCAATGGTGTGGTTTGAACCGTTGACCTTACGGATGGAGCCATGCCCCACATCTGAAATGTAGACGTTCTGCGCGGGGTCAACGATCACACCGGAGGGGAACCAGACTCCGGCCGCTGTGGCCGGGCCGGTGTCGCCGGTAGAGCTGTTGCTTCCGTCTCCCGCGTACGTCGTGATGGTGCCGTTCTTGACAATGCGCACCCGATTGTTGGCAGAGTCGGGTATGTACATGTTGCCGGCTGCATCGAATGCGACGGCGTAGGGGTGGTTGAGCTCGGCCGAAGTTGCCGGACCGCCGTCGCCGGCAAATCCGCCGTCGCCGGTGCCGACGGGATCTAAAAAGCCGTTTCCGGCAACGGTTGTAATGATGCGCGTAATGGCGTCGACTTTGCGGATGAGGTGGTTGGCTGTGTCGGCGATAAAGAGATTGCCGGCGAAATCGACGGTTATTCCAAATGGATTATTCAGGTTTGCCGAAGTGGCCGGGACGCCGTTTCCGGCGCTGCCAAGGATGGTGTTTCCCGCCACGGTACTGATGACTCCCGTTGCCTTCGTGATCATGCGAATGACATTGTTGCCGGAGTCGGCGATGTAGAGGTTTCCAGCGCCATCGATCGCTATACCCGAAGGCGTTCTCAGGGTGGAATCGACGGCCTGACCGCCATCGCCGCTGAAGCCTTCCTTGGTAGTACCGGCGATGGTGGAAATGAGGTGCGTGACGGCGTCCACGTTGCGGATTCGGTTGTGAGCGCTGTCGGCAATGAACATGTTGCCCGCGCCGTCCAACACCTCGCTGGACGGAAGATCCAATTCGGCGCTTGTCGCCGGTGAGCCGTCTCCAACGCCGATGGCAAAGCCGTTGCCGGCGAACGGGACGATGTTACCGGGGACGAAGACGGCGAGGCCACCGAGGCTCTTACCCGACAGGTACTCAGTTCCCAGAACGGCGTTGCTGCTATCGAGGAGAATGACCGCACCCAACCGGACACCCGGGGCCGCGGGCGTGAAGGTGACGGGCTGCGAGCAAGTGGAGTTGACGCCCAGAACAGCCGATGTGCAGGTGCCGCCGCTGCCGAGAAGGTAGTCGAGATTTGGGGCGCCGAGGGTGAGGACTTGCACTGTGGCCACCGTGCCGGCCGCTGTTGCGGTTATCGTGACGGGCAGCGTGGACGAGGTTCCAAGCGCCTGCGTTCCGAACTGTGTCTGCGCCAGGGCGCTTGCGGCAGGCAGGACGATTGCGAGCAAGGCTGCGAGCCAGCGCCGGTGCAGTCTTTTTCGGCACAACGAGTTGCCATTTGCGCGAGAGATGGGACTCTTTAAATGGGAATCCAAGGCCGGGGATTTCAAGGAAACGGGGACGATGACCTCGTGCTGAGACATCGGCCCAAGGGGAAACGTGGGTCGCATCGGGAACTCCATACTGCCACAATCTTTGTCGCCCAGGTTCAGCCGAGACAGGCATTTACGAAAAACGGGGAATCCCGAAGACAAAGAGGATTGAAGCTATTTGAGTGGAGTATAGCGGTTTTTTCCGAAGCAAGTAACCGGAATAGTGTTACCGAGGATGACAGGTGATGTAAATCACTCTGAAACGCGTCGACGGGAGGAACAGCGACCCGTTGTGCCGGGCGCGGCGCCATGAGTGAAGAGAAGAACGGGAATGATGGGTCATGACGGTTAGTGGTGCCCGCCGGAAATAGGATCCACAATTTCATTGGCTGGACGGACTCCACGGGTTATCGACATTTCCTCGGGGGCGGAGCAGGCTGCAGAAAAGGCCTGCTTTCGCGTTCAATCGACGAAGAGCATTCCTCCGGGGCTAAAGCCCGCATTGATTCTTGGGGCGTTATGCGGGGGTTAAAACCCCCGCCTCCCTCCGGATTTGGTTCTTCCGCAGGCTGTTAAGCCGCGCCCTTTCACAACATAGTCGAGCCAGGTTTGTGGTCTCCCACCCTAGCCACAAAAGACGTGGCAAGGATGGGGCACCCGGTGGACTTTTCTGGCCATCAGCGGAGCGCCTAAAGCAGTTTTCAACAGGTTCTTAGAAATGGCGGAGCGACTCACCCTGACCCGGGGCGGGGGGGATATGCGGCGGCAGGTTGCGGTCCCCGGATCGTTCGACGTGGCTCTCGAGGGAGCGGCTGACGAGATCGCGCGAGCCGAGTCCGATGGCGAGCGCGAGGGTGAGCACGATGCCCCCAAAGAGGATGCCGAAGGCTAGGCTAACGATCTCGCCGCCAATTTCAAGATGCTCCAGGACCATGGCCGCGGTGAGAACCATGACCAGCCATTTGACGCCGAGCGAGAGGAAACGGGCGTACTGGAGTTGGGCGTTGACGGCGCTGATGAGGACTGAACGCGCCAGAAAACGTGCGGTGAGAAGGCCGGCGATGAGGAGCAGAATGGCGCCCACGGCGTGGGTGAAATAGGGAACCAGCGAGATGGGGAGCGTGGTGCCGGTGGCATAGGCCGCGTCGAACGCGGAAACGCCGATGATGAGGCCGAGGAGCACGCAGGCCCAGAAGGAGCCGCGGGCGATGATCTTGGAGGGGGGGCTGGAGGGGGTCCAGTCGCGATTGACTCCGGCGCGGGCGAGGCGGTCATCGAACTTGACCCAGGAGAGGGCGCGCCGCAGCACCGCGGAGATGGCCATGCCGATGAGGGTGAAAATCGCGAGGGCCACAAAGAAGGCAAGAATGCCGGGCAGAACGGCAATGAGCAGCGACAGGACACGATAGAGCGACTGATGCAGAGCATCGGACATGTGGCGCCAAACAGAATTGCTCTCGGTGTAGACGGGCTGCGCGAGTGAAGTCTGGAGCATCGTGGCAAGCATTGTGAGCATTGGACTTACTCCTTGAAGCGACTCTGTTGCTGGAACCGGAACTGAATGAAATCGGTCATGGGGAAGACGCATGAAGCCTGGGTTAGGGATTGAACCGGTCAGGCCAGCGCCAGCGCGAGACCAGATAGGGTTTGTCGGCGTCGAAAGCGGCGGCCACAGCTTCGATGTGGCGTTCCGCGTCGGCGCCCGAGTCGGTGATATTGATGTGTCCCGCGACCCATGCGAGGTAGAGGGGAATGAGCGCGCCCATCAGGTGGCCGCGGTTGATGGTGCGCAGGCGGTAGGCGATGAGAAAGTCATAGACAATGCGCGCCCAGAGGTTTTCAGGCATACGGAACGACGCCGCATCGACGACGGAAAGCCGCTTGAGGCCGAGCAGCGAGTTGGGCGGCAAGACCAGCGACCAGATTTCCTGCAGGTTGGTGTAGGCAAGCCGGAAGCCGTCGATCATGGAGGCCACATCGGAGGGTCCGTCGCTGTAGGGGTGACGCGGCATGGAAGGGCGCGCGGGCGCCAACCGGCGAGGGCGCTGCCAGAAGGCCGCCTTGACCTCGATGTCGGCGAAGAGAGAGCCGGTGACGTGCGCGAGGATGGACCGGATATCGGGGTCGGCGGGCTGGGGCAAAGGGCGGGAGCCCACGTCGTATTCGTTGATGGTGAACCCGGCCACAACGGCTTCAGAGACGGGCCACAGCAAGGCATCGCTCTGGTTGATGGCGATGAAACGCTGGGCGGCGGAGGCCAGGCGCTCAGCCATGCGGAGCGACAAGCCGAGATCGACGGCCAGCGGAAAGCGCGCGCGGGTGGCGAACAGGCCGCGCGTAAGGGGATAAAGAATGGCGGAATTGACCAGGCCGGCGTGCGGCTCCGGATCGTAGTGGGGCAAAGCGAGGTCAGTGCCCGCGGAGAGAACGGCCGCAGCAAGGTCGTGCAAGGCAGCCGGGCTGAGGGAACCGGAGTCCGGCCCCAGCATGAGGATGGCGCGGGCCTGGTGTTTCTGGGCGAGCTGATGAGCATTGACGAAGTCAGCGGCAGTCAGGGTCCAGGCGATGTTGGTGGCTGGCGCGGCGACGATCTGGAGGGCGGGATACGCATCGGTCGCGATGCCATTTTGCGTGGCGATAAGCAACTCCTCGGCAGGAATCAGCCCCATGAGCCGGGAGAGGAGGCTTTCCAACTGCTCCGGCGGCAGGGGCGCGACCAGCACGAGGAGGGCGTACCCCGAGCGTGTGGCGGGACGATTGATATCGGAAATGGAATCTGCTGTCGCCATAGGTTTCAGGAGTTGCTACTGGGGTGGCTGTCGACTCGAAACGATCGCAGCCGGCTGGTGCCCGGCAAGGTGTCTACATGGATAGGATGCCGCCAATCGGTATGCGCAGCCAGGCGGGGCGGTTGTTCAACTCGTAGAGCAATTCATACAGCGCCTTTTCAAGCACATAGGCCGAAAAAAGAGTTTGAGCCTGATGGGGCGGCGGTAGGAGGTGAGGGTTTGCCGAAACGGTGGCGCGGTAGGCGCGGAGGAACTCGGCGGAGGCGGCGTTTTGCCACAGGCGAGCCCACGCGGCCGGGTCGCCCGCGCGGGTGGCGTGGTCACCATGGTCCCCGATGAACAGGTCGAGGCCGGCGTGAGCGGCGTAGGAGAAGGAGCGAACCATGCCGGCTACATCCTTCAGAGGGGACTGTTTCTGGCGGCGCTCGGCGAGGGGACGGGCGGGCTCGCCCTCGAAGTCGAGGAGGACGAAGTCGCCGGAGTCTGCGGCAGTTCCCTCAGGGGCTAAAGCCCCGGTTGATTTTGCTGCGCTTATGTACGGGCTGAAGCCCGTACCCTTCGCCGAATCGGGGTTGTCGAGCGGGGCTGGGGTGCGGAGGGTCTGGCCGAGGTGGTAGTCGCCGTGGATGCGGATGCGCTGACCCGCAACATCGCTGGTGGTGATGGCTTTGACCCGGGCGAAGAGTTCACGCCGCCGTGACAGGAGCAAGGCCGCGTCGTCGGCGATGACGTCGGTCAGGGTGGGGAGTTTCGCTTTGAGAGCCTCCAGCGCGGCGGTGATTTGCGCTTCGATGCGGCGCGCATCGCGATTCAGGTTCTCTGCGGTGAAGGGCTCAGCGGCAAAGGCTGGGTCCTCAGTAGGAATAGCCAGCGCGAGGTGCATCTCAGCCGTGCGTTGGCCGAGGAGCGCGGCGGCGGCCAGCGACGGGCCGGCATGTTGCAGAGCCTCGCGTGAAATTTCCTGTTCGGTGTTGAAGGTGGGCGTGGGGAACTCCGGGGGGGCCGGAAGCGAGGCGACGGACTTGAAGAAGCCCGCAAGCCGATCGAGGAACCACTGCCAGCCATCGCCTTCGTTTGCTATCAGACCCTGGAGCATGGCCACGGTGGTCTTTTCGCCGCCCGGAGGGGTGATGGTGATTTCACCCAGGAAGGGCGCAACGCGCGGGAAGTGAGCTACCTCGGTGAGAAAGCGGCCGATCTCCACGTCGGGGTTTTCGCCCGGCTGCAAACGCCGGAACAGCTTGAGGATCAGCTGGTTGCCGAAAATGATGGAGGTATTGGACTGCTCGGCCAACCCGACCCGCGCCGGCGAGCGATGAGCGGTGTACGCGGCAGTGAGGGCGGAGGAAGCGCGGGCAATGAGCCGGCCAGTCTTGGGGGTGGAGTCGCCGGCCGCGGGTGACTCGCGCGGCTGCATGCGTTGCGCACTCGAGGTGGTGGAGGGTGCCTCGGAGCGAGGAGGTGTGACCGCCTCGCCGGGCTGGGCGCTGATGGACGCGGGCGCCACGGGAAGGGCTGCCGGTGGATGTTCAAGGTCGCCGGCCTGGGGGGCTTCCGCAGGGGGAACGCTCGCAACCAGGTTCAAAACTACATCGGGTGGTGGAACCGTGGCGGCCAGTGAGGCGGCAACTTCCAGGGGGGCGGTGCGGACATTGGAGAGGGCCAGGGTGGCATTGCGCTCAATGAGGGTGAGAAGGCCCTGGCGGAGATCTTCGCGCGCGGTGGCGTCGTGCAGGACCGCGATGCCGGCAGGCGACTGAAGTGTGGCGATGACGCTCAGCGGACGATTGGCGGTGAGGTCTTCAGCGTCAGCGCCGGTGCTGAAGGCGAGCGGAAGCTGATAGACGTCGCAGGAGTTGTTGCCGTAGTCGACCTCAAGGAAGAAGAGCGCGGGAGGAATGGCGCTGTCCGGGGGCAGGTCGCCGGTTGGATAGCTGATGGTGTTGGGGGCGACGGCGGCGGGCATTTCAACCCAGTCGAGCACGTGTACGCGCTGGATTCGTCGCGTCTTGGCTCCGAACCAGCGCTGGCGCGGCAGCCAGGCCGGGAGCGCCGTTTCAAGCACGCCAAGGCTGTGTCCCGCGATGAAACCGGCCCAGCCCCCGGTGAGCAGATCGAGCACCGCGGGCTCTTCCGCCGCGGTCTCCGGCAGCGCCTCGAGCGCGGGCTCCGGCTTGATGGCGGCGGGCTGCAACTCAAGCCACAGGAACGAGTAGGGAGCCAGCGACAGCGCGTAGGGCTCTTCCGTGATGGTGGGAAACGGGACGTAGCCAAGCATCTCCACCGGTTCACTGCCGAGGAAGGGAGCGAGATCGAGGGAGACAGGCTGGGCAAAGCGGCTGAGGTTTGCCACGCACAGAATGGTTTCGTGAGAGCCGTCGCCGCGATCGAGGTCGCGGAGGTAGGCGAGAATTTTGCGGTTGGCCGGGTTAAGGAAGGTGAGGGTCCCGCGGCCGAAGACCTGGAAGAGCTTGCGCAGGGCGATCATGTTGCGATTCCAGTGGAGCAGGCTGGACTGGTCGCTGAGCTGAGCTTCAACATTGACGACCTGGTAGCCGTAGATGGGATCCATGACCACGGGGAGGTAAAGGCGCGCGGGATCGCACTTGGAGAAGCCGGCGTTGCGGTCGGAGGTCCACTGCATGGGGGTGCGGACCCCGTTGCGGTCGCCGAGGTAGATGTTGTCGCCCATGCCGATCTCGTCGCCGTAGTAGATGATGGGCGTCCCCGGAAAGCTGAGGAGGAGCGAGTTGAGCAACTCGATGCGGCGGTTGTTGTTGTCGACCAGCGGCGCGAGGCGGCGGCGGATGCCCACGTTGATGCGCATGCGCGGGTCGGCGGAGTACGCGAAGTACATGTAGTCGCGCTCGTCGTCGGTGACCATCTCCAGCGTGAGCTCGTCGTGGTTGCGCAGAAACAGGCCCCACTGGCAGTTGTCGGGAATGGGCGGCGTCTGCGCCATGATGTCGGTGATGGGGAGGCGGTCTTCCTGGCGCAGCGCCATGTAGATGCGCGGCATGAGCGGGAAGTGGAAGGCCATGTGGCACTCGTCGCCATCGCCGAAGTAGGGGCGCACATCGGCGGGCCACTGGTTGGCTTCGGCCAGGATGAGGCGATTGGCGTAGTCGGCATCGATGGCAGCGCGGATCTTTTTGATGACGGCGTGCGTCTCGGGGAGATTTTCGCAGGAGGTGCCGTCGCGTTCGACCAGGTAGGGAATCGCGTCCATGCGCAGCGCGTCCACGCCCATATCGAGCCAGAAGCGCATGGCCTTCAAGACTTCTTCGATCACCGCCGGGTTATCGAAGTTGAGGTCTGGCTGGTACGAAAAGAAGCGGTGCCAGTAGTAGGCCTTGGCGGTCTCGTCCCAGGTCCAGTTGGACTTCTCAGTGTCAGTGAAGATGATGCGGGCGTTCTTGTAGATCTGGTCCGACTGGGACCACACGTACATGGCGCGCTGGGGAGAGCCGGGGGGCGCCAGGCGTGCAGCCTTGAACCATGGATGCTGATCGCTGGTGTGATTGATGACCAGCTCGATCATGACCTGCATGTTGCGCTGGTGAGCGGCGTCGAGGACGGCCTTGAAATCGTTGAGCGTTCCGTAGGATGGATTGACGTCGATGTAGTTGGCAATGTCGTAGCCGTCGTCGCGCAGCGGGGAGGGGAAGAAGGGGAGAAGCCAGATGCAGGTGACGCCGAGATCCTGAAGATAGTCGAGCCGCGAGAGCAAGCCGGGGAAGTCGCCGATGCCGTCGCCGTTCGAGTCAGCGAAGGCTCGCACGTGCAGCTCATAGATGATCGCGTCTTTATACCAGAATGGATCGGTTGCGCTGGCGAGCTTTTTCAATCTCTGGTTCTCCGATTCTGGTTCTCCGAGCTAGTTGGATGCGGTTTCCGTGGGGATGGCCGGATGTTCTCAGCTTACGGCTGGCGAACCATGCGAAAGACGCGCGGGGGGCGGAATTTGTGCGATGACCGCTCGACTTCATCCGTACGACGGCTTGATCAAGCGATATCGTCCGCTGTTTGTCTCGCCCTTCTTATCACCTCGGCGAAGTCGTCAGGGTAAAAGTACATGAACGGGTGAAGGAAATCCTGCTGGATGCGTGCGCCTGTCAGAACCATACACGTAGAGATGCAGGGACCGGATGCGGGGGTTACTTCACGATAGACGGGGAAGCGCCGGTGAAGGCGAGCGGCCTTTTCCCGAGTTTAAACGCGTCTGGAGTGCGCCTTTCATTAATGCTAAGCTTATGGTGAACAAGGCGATGGGCATTTACTTTGTCCGGTCGTAATTCCTGATCGTAGATTTCCGCACATGATGAAGTGTTGTTGTCCCATCCTGGTCACCGGCGGCGCGGGGTTCATCGGATCCAATTTTGTGTTGCAGTGGATCGGGTTGGGGGGCAGGGTCGTGAACCTCGATCTGCTGACGTACGCCGGCAATCCGGCCAATCTTGCAACTCTCGAAAACGATCCCCGGCACCGGATGGTGGCTGGGGACATTTGCGATGCGGAACTGGTGGGGACACTGTTGCGCGAGCACCGGCCGCGTGCGATTGTCCACTTCGCGGCAGAGAGCCATGTGGATCGGTCGATTGCCGCGCCGGACGCTTTCATTCGCACTAATGTGCATGGCACTTTCACGCTGCTGGAACAGGCCAGGATCTACTGGTCCGGGCTGGACGAAGCAGAAAAAGGAGCCTTCCGCTTTCTGCACGTGTCCACGGATGAGGTGTATGGCTCACTGGCTGCAGAGGATGCGGCGTTTTCAGAGACTACAGCTTACGCTCCCAACAGCCCTTATGCGGCGACCAAGGCGGCCTCCGACCATCTGGCGAGGGCCTACTTCCATACCTATGGGTTGCCGGTTCTCACCACCAATTGTTCCAACAACTACGGGCCATTCCAGTTTCCTGAAAAGCTGATCCCGCTGATGATTTTGAACGCGCTCGAGGGCAAACGCCTGCCCGTGTATGGAGACGGAGCCAACGTGCGCGACTGGCTTTATGTGGAAGATCACTGCGCCGCCATCAGGACGGTTCTCGAAAAGGGCCGGCTGGGAGAGACCTACAACATTGGCGGCAACAGCGAACGAGCGAACCTCGATGTGGTGACCGCGATTTGCGGCGTAGTGGATGAGCTGCGCCCCAATGCCGCGATGGGTCCGCGCAGCAAGCTGATCCAGTTTGTCCAGGACCGCCCCGGGCACGATCGCCGCTACGCCATCGACGCATCGAAGATCGGCCGCGAACTCGCGTGGCAGCCCAAAGTACGGTTTGAGGACGGGCTGCGGCAGACGGTGACGTGGTACCTGGAGCACACCGATTGGGTGGAAAGCGTGAGGACCGGAGCGTACCGGGATTGGATCCGGCAGAATTATGACGAGAGGACCTCGCAATGAAGGGAATCATTCTTGCCGGAGGGTCGGGAACCCGGCTCTACCCGGTGACCAATGTTGTCTCAAAACAACTGTTGCCCGTGTATGACAAGCCGATGATTTATTACCCGCTGAGCACATTGATGCTGGCCGGGTTGCGCGACATTCTGATTATCTCGACGCCACAGGATACGGCGCGCTTTGCCGAACTTCTGGGCGACGGTGCCCAGTGGGGCCTCAACCTGAGTTACGCCGTTCAGCCCAGTCCCGACGGACTGGCACAGGCATTTCTGATCGGGCGCGATTTTATTGGGGGAGACACGAGCGCGCTGACTCTTGGCGATAACATATTTTATGGCCAGTCTCTGTCCGTACAATTGCAGCGTGCCGCGGCCTTGCGGCATGGGGCGGTCGTATTCGCATATCCCGTGCAGGATCCGGAACGCTATGGCGTAGTCGAATTCGACGCCAAGGGCCGCGCCGTCAGCATTGAGGAGAAGCCTGAGTCTCCCAAGTCGCGCTATGCCGTGACGGGCCTTTATTTCTACGATCAAGAAGTAGTGGAAAGGGCGGCACGGCTGAAGCCGTCGAAACGTGGAGAGTTGGAGATTACCGACCTGAACCGGCTCTATCTTGAGGATGGCAGTTTGAAGGTGCAGGTGTTGAGCCGGGGCATGGCCTGGCTCGACACGGGCACCCACGACTCGCTGTTTGAGGCAGGGTCGTTTGTGCAGACGATCCAGCAGCGCCAGGGATTGAAGATTTCCTGTCCTGAAGAGATTGCCTATCGTCTTGGGTACATCACCGCGGACCAGCTTGAACAATTGGCGCAACCGATATGCAAGAGCGGCTACGGGCTGTATCTGCTGGCCATTCGAGATGAGCCGTATTTTGCCGCGGAAGCGAACGAGCAATGAAGATCGCCGAAACATCGTTGCCCGGAGTGCTGTTGCTGAGCCCGACCATCTACCGCGACAACCGCGGCGCCTTCATGGAAACGTGGAACCAAAACGGAATGGCAGAAGCGGGACTGCCCACAGCGTGGGTACAGGACAACAGTTCGGTCTCGAAGAAGAACGTCATTCGCGGCATTCACTACCAGATGGTTCAACCGCAGGGGAAACTGGTGCGCGTGACGCATGGTGCGGTGCTGGACGTAGCGGTCGACCTTCGCCGCAGCTCACCGACCTTCGCGCGCCATGTTGCCGTTGAACTGAACGCCGACAACGGACACATGCTTTACATTCCCGAGGGCTTTGGCCATGGTTTTGTTGCGCTCACGGAGAACGTAGGTCTGGCATACAAGGTGACGGACTACTACTGCCCGGCGGGCGAGCGCACGATCGTCTGGAACGATCCGGACCTTGCGATTCGGTGGCCGATTGCGCCGGAGAGCGCCATTCTGTCAGACAAAGATGCCAAAGGCGCCAGATTGCGTGACGCGGAGGTTTTCGCGTGAGCAATTTCGGACGTGTCCTGATCGTTGGTGCGGCCGGGCAGGTAGGCCGCGAGTTGCAGCGCAGTTTCGCCGACGCAGGTGAGATCATTTGCCGCGATCGCGAGAGTGTCGATCTGGCGGTAGAGGACGAGGTGCGCGAACTGGTGCGCAGCACCTCGCCCGACCTCATCCTCAACGCCGCTGCCTATACTGCCGTGGACCGCGCCGAGTCCGAGCCTGAGGTGGCGATGGCCATCAATGCCGCGGCACCGCGCGTGCTGGCCCAAGAGGCGCATCGCCGTGACATTCTGTTGGTTCACTATTCGACCGACTACGTGTTTGACGGTTCGAAGCAAGGCCCGTGGCTCGAGACCGATCAGCCCAATCCGCTGAGTGTTTATGGAGCCAGCAAACTCGCCGGCGAAGAGGCAATTCGCCAGGTCGGCGGAAAGTATCTTATCTTCCGCACGAGTTGGGTCTATGGGCCTCATGGCAATAATTTTCTGCTAACCATGTTGCGCCTGGGCCGAGAACGCGACCGCCTCAACATCGTGGATGATCAGATTGGCGCGCCAACCACTTCGATTGAGCTGGCAGATGCCACACGCACGATCGTTGATGGATCTCTCAGCGGCAAGTTCGGTTCGACTCAAGATTGGGCTGGCCTGTACCACATGACCTGTGCGGGTTCGACCACTTGGTATGGGTTTGCGCGTGAAATCTTCAACCGCGCGCAGGATTTGCTTGACGGTCGCAAGCCGAAGATCAGCCCCATTGCCTCAACGGATTACCCAACCCCAGCCAAACGTCCCTTCAACTCAACCTTGTCGAACGAGAAGCTTCATACGAAGTTCGCAGTGAGGCTCTGTTCGTGGGAAGCGGCATTAGGCGAGGTTCTCATCGAGCTAAGCGGCGCAAAGAACCGAAGCTTATGACGAGTAAGTACCTTCTCAATAGGATCGGGCACAGAAGAGATTGACGGGCGATGATCTCTCCGCTTGAATTGCGAGCCAAAACGGCAGAAACAGCAGTCTAAGTGCCTGACTTTAGAGCTACTGGTGTCCGCCTGAGATAGCATCCACAATTTCATTGGCTGGACGGACTCCACGCGTTACCGACATTCCCTCGGGGCTAAAGTCCTCATAGATTCTGCTTGATTTGCGGCACGGCTGAAGCCGTGCCCTTCGAAAACTGCTAATGGACCATCTATGTGGCGGAAAGCACTAGGTCTCTGACCGCATGATTTCGTGTTTTGCGATGGAGGTCTGTGGTCTCCCACCCTTGCCACAAAAACAAAGACGTGGCAAGGATGGGGCACCCGGCATTGGTACAACTTCAAGCGGTCAGAGACCTAGCTTTATTCCCGGCAGGTCAACTAACTCTCGATGCTGCATGCGTCTGGAGCCGTCGCCTGTTAACAAAGAGTGAATTTGGCAGGGCGAGAGTCGCGTCGATCAGTCATGTCTCCGTAACCCTCCACTTATCTTGCGTTTCTGTTGTATCCATCCTCCAAGTCTGCTAGTTTGAAGTCAGCATAAGCTGAATTTTCCCATGCGGTGCACGGAATGTTGGTTTTGGGGGCGCCCATCGACGCACTAATGTATGGCTCAAAGTTACGCGCGAGAATCATCGAGCTTGTCGCTGGAGTGGGTAAATCGATGGTCAGCAACGACTTACCCGGTGCCCTATAGAGTGCGAGTTCGCCATAGCCTACGCCCGACCAGGCATAGCGGCAGATGTAAGCAAGAGCAAAATGTTCAAAACCACCTGACTGCGTTGAATGGGGCGTATCTGTTTTTGAAATTCAGATTGAACATCCTCGAGACGATCCTGAGGGCATACAGCAGTTTCGTCGATTGCCCCAGGACAAGTAGCCGTCCCCTTGCTTCAGTTGACCTTTGATTCCCCGAGATTAGATTCGCTCCATTCGATTACCCAGAGCGTCTGCATTAACCATCGGTTTTCCAACATGTGCGGGAGGAACGGATGAAGCAGCATGCGCACTTTATGGCCTGGAAGCCTATCGTAGCGGCGAGTGACGTCCTGATCGTCAACACGGCATACCTGGTGGCATATGTGTTGCATTCAGGCGGTATCGCCGCGGCGCATGAGCAAATGGTGGGTTACGCACGTCTCAGCCCGGTTGTGTCGCTCCTGGCGTTAATGTCATTCCATCTTTCGGATTTGTACCGTAACTGGTTGAGGAAGACCTTCACACACGTTCTTTACTCTACGGTTATCGGGAATGTCACTGCCCTGATCGCGACTGCCACCTGGAGTTTCTGGAGCGGGCACTTACTTCCGAGGAGTGTCCTCGTCATTGCAGCATGCATTCAAGTGATCCTTATTGCCGTCTATAGGGAGATGGCACGCCGGATGTACAGGCGGTGGTTCGGGTGTCAACACACCATCGTGATTGCGGAATCCAATGAACAGGCCTGGGATATTGCTGAGAAGTTCGTGGAGCATTGGGCGGGCTGGTACGAGGTGGAGCATTGCCTTGCTCGACGCAGCCTGAAGGCACCATATACCGAGTTGATGGGCGCGGACGCTATTGTGATTTCGGCCGATCTAAAGGACAAGGAAGAGGTTATCTATCACTGTTTCCGCGAGGGCAAGGAAGTTCTTGTAGTCCCAAATCTTTTTGAACTTACGTTTTGCGGTGCCGAACCGTGGGAGATCGACGACCTGCTGGTCTTCAAGGTCCATCCCCACCGGCTGAACCCGGCGCAGGAACTGCTGAAGAGAAGTATCGACATTCTGGGATCTATCCTGCTGCTGGCGCTGGCGAGCCCTCTATTACTGTTCGCTTTTGTGGCCATTCCGCTGACCTCAAAAGGATCTGCGATCTTCCGGCAAGTGCGCGTGGGCAAAGGCGGAAGGCGGTTTCGGATCTTCAAGTTCCGTACCATGGTGAGCAACGCGGAGACCAAGACGGGGCCCGTACTGGCGATCGAGAACGATCCTCGCATTACAAGGCTGGGCCGGTTCATGCGCTCCACGCGGATTGACGAAATACCGCAGTTGTTTAACGTTCTGCTTGACGATATGAGCTTGATCGGTCCACGGCCGGAACGCGCGATTTTTGTCGAGCAATTTGACCGGCAGTTGCCTGCCTACACCCTGCGACACCTGGTGAAGCCGGGTATCACGGGCTTAGCCCAGGTGCTGGGCCGATACAGCACGACGGCCGAACGCAAGCTTCGATTTGACCTCTTCTATATCTACAACTACTCGCTCCTGCTCGATATAAAGATTTTCCTGCAAACGATTCGGGTCGTGTTGCTTCGCGAACGCGCAAGTGGTCTGAAGACTTCAGATTTGGCGGGCCGCCGCCGTTCATTGGAGTCCATTGCAGCCGGTCAACGGAATCGGCGGGAGAGTTGGGACAAGCCGATGCCTGTTTCCCGGAGCGCGGAGCCGGAAACGAAAGCCAGGGTGGGTGCGGATTAGATTCTCCCCGGCGCTCTTCAAAGGAGCACTTCGAGATTCCCCAGCCCGCGCGAGGCGTTCGTGAGTGTCAGAGCCGGCATGGGCACAGGCGGCTCTAATCGCCAGCGAGGGGAAAGCGTTCGCGAATTTCGTAGCGAGAGCCCGAGGCGCTGAGAAAGCTCTCAAACAGCAAGAACTCGTGAGCCGGAAACGCAGTGAAGTCTGGCTCACGGCCCAGTTTTCGCTTGAGATTCTGGAGAACCACCCCAGCTGGCTTGCCCTTGGTGCGCGCAAGGGTGATGTGAGGCTGGTAGAGGTGAAGCTCAGGCAGAAATCCGCAAAGCTGGGTTGACGCGATGACGCGTTGCTGAAGCAGCAGCAGTTCGGGTGTTGGCCTGACGCGGACGATGAAGACTCCCGCACGGTCAAAGAAGCTGAGCCCCTCAACCTGAATGGAAACCGGCGGCGATTGCACTTCGCGCACACGAGACACGATGCAATCGTACTGATCGGGCCGGACACTGCCGAGAAACTGCAGCGTGATGTGCCACGAACTAGATGAGGTCCAGCGAAGCCCGTCATTGGCGGTTCGAAGCCGGGTCGAGAGTGCGGCGAGTTCCTCGATCATAGCTGCCGCCATCGGGATTCCGATAAAGAGGCGCATGCAGACATTATGGAAGAATCAACGCGAACAATCGGAGGCAAATTTTGTTCCTGTGTCCTCTCGTGTGGGGAGTCTGAGATTCGCTGCAAGATTAAAAGGGCGTGATACGTGCGCGTACGTTCCGGAAACGCAGATCCTTCGACTCCCTTCACTGCGTTCCGGTCGCTCAGCGACTGTCTGGAATGTC